>JBDTAD010000442.1:0-4397 GCA_039924815.1 Lacisediminihabitans sp. | reverse complement strand
GCCCAATAATGGTGCGAGATTTTGTGATCGGGTAGCGTTTGCCAGCGATATCAAGCACGGGTGTCCAGGACACGGCGCCCTTGACGTTTACAGACTCGAGTTGGATCATGCCCTCGGTAAGTGACGGATCGTTCAAGAAAGCAATCGAGATGCCGCCAGCGAATTGGTAATGCTGAGCCGCTGCGTGTTGCTGCACGAGTTGGGTCAACTCGTCAATGAGGGCTTCGCCGAGCCCGGTCATCCGCTCGAAGTCCCGCGGCGCCAGCGCCACGGTGAACTTGTTCGGCACCAGAATTCGGTCGCGGGCGACAACCACGGCTTTCGTGTCGAGCTCACGGCGAAGCGCCGCCGTGATCTCGATCGGCTGCAACCCCGACTTAAAGGTCTTCGCGAACGCGCCGTTGACCGCCCGCTCAAGACCTCTTTCGAAGCTGTCCAGAATACCCACGAAACTCCTGCCCCACCTTGCGCTCGACTATGTAGATGTTAGTGGGCGTGTCTGTGACTAGTGCCGATAGGTGGAGCTGGGCCGCAAAAGTAATGGCTCGCTCGCTCGCTGAGCTCGCTCAATCGGCTGTTCCGAGCCGTCGGGAGGGACCGATTGACAGACCTCAAAGAGATGCTGCGGGCACGGGAGGAGCGCACTCGGGATAGCCCTGCGGCTGTGGTAATCTCGCTAAGTCTGCGCGAGTGGCGAAATTGGCAGACGCGCACGGTTCAGGTCCGTGTGCCCGTGAGGGCATGGGGGTTCAAGTCCCCCCTCGCGCACCAAAGATCCCAGGGTTTCCTTCTTACCAAGGAAACCCTGGGATCAGCTTTAAGCCGGCTCAGTTGAGTTCGAGAGTGTTAGCTGGAGCCTTCAACGAAAGGGCGGCAACGGTGACTGCAGACGGAGGCTTGTCGGTGGCCGCGGTTACTCAAGCTGTATGGATGTGGTCCACCGCGGCCGCTTTTGCACTCTTTCTCGTAGCGATCTTTAGCGTGGTCGGATTTCGCCACCGGATGCGGGTGTCGCGTTTCGTGCTCTGGACAGCGCTAGTCCTTCTCGTTCCCGTGATCGGTCCGGTGGTGTGGTTTGTGGCCGGCCGTCGCCGCTATCCCCCAAAGGTGGAGGAATCATTTACGGTCCCTCCCGGCACACCTCGGCTCCACTGACGAGACGGATCACCAGGTCAGCAGTATTGCGATCTGCCGCGATCTGCCGCGCATTTTTTTCGTCGGATCCCGACGCCATCGCCCACCCTGCCTCGGGCGACTTGCCGAAGTGGATGTGACGCGCGGCCAGGCGCGAAAGCCTGATCTCTGATGCCAGTTCCAGGTACCAGGTCTCGTCGAACAGTGCGTGAACCTCACGCCAGCCAGCTTCGCGTGAAAGCAGGTAATTACCCTCAGCAATGATGACGCGGTGCCGCGCAAGGATGGGAATCATCCCGGCGATGGGCTCTCCGATTTGCCGGTCGAATGCCGGTGCGTAGATGACTCCCTCCGAGTCGTCGCGAACGCGCTTCGTCAGAGCGAGAAATCCTGCGACATCAAAAGTGTCGATTGCCCCGCGCCGGTCCACGTGGTGGCGAGTTGGGAGCGCCGCTGTCGCGATATGGAAACCGTCCATCGGAAGCGCGATCGCATCCGTGCCGAGCGCAGAGATGAGGTTGTCAGCGAGGGTCGACTTGCCTGCGCCGGGCGCACCGCTGATGCCGAGCAGAAGGCGGCGGCCGGGGCGGCGTTGCGCGGTCACCCTGTCGATCAGTTCGACAAGATCCGTTCCCACATCAATAAATCCACGGGGTTTCGCCGATGGTCCCATCGTCGTCACGCCGGCTACCGGATGTACTTGGCCTGTGTCATTGGGCACGTGCGGAAATTTCACCCGAACCGCGCGGGATCAGTCGCGTGGGCACGACGTAGGTCTGCTCGGCTTGCCTGTCGCCTTCCAGCCGTGCGAAGAGCCGCTCCGCGGCAAGGGCACCAATACGACGTGGGTCCTGCGCGACGACGCTGATGCCGGGCTCAAGTAGGTCGGCGAGTTCAAAATCGTCGAAGCCAACGAGCGCAACGGACCGGTGCAGATTCCGGTCACGCAGCGCGCGAACCACACCGATAGTGATGAGGTCCTGGCCGCCGAAAACTGCCGTGGGTGGATTTGAACTGTCCAAGAGCGCCGTCATCGCTGAGCGTGCTTTCTCCTCGTTGTAGAGGCCTTCGATAATGGTCACGTCATTGGTGGAAATACCTGCACGCCCCAGCTCGTCGAGAAAGCCACGGCGGCGCTCGCGTGCCGTTTGGATCAGCGAACGGTCGCCGAGGAACGCGATGCGGTGATGTCCATGTTCGATGAGATGCCGAGTTGCCGCAGACGCACCAAAAGCGTTGTCGCTCACCACAGCATCCGCATCAATTCCCACCGGCTCGCGGTCTACAAAGACGAACCTGGTGCCGCGTTCTTGCTCGGGAAGCAGGTACGACTGGTTCTTGCTTGCTGTGGTGAGAATAAGGCCATCAACCCGGCGCCTGAGAAAAGTGGAGACAATCGCCAACTCACGGTCGGCGTCATCATCGAGGCTGGATGCGAACACGGCGACACCGCGGGCGGAGGCAGCGTCTTCGATCGCGCGGTGAACGGCGCCAGCGAACGGGTTACCAACATTTCCGACGAGCAGACCGATCGTTTTCGTCTGGCGATCGCTGCGGCGGAGATTGCCTGCGTGCGGGTCGGGTACGTAATGGAGAACCTGCGCAGCGGCCAGAACTTTGGCCGCTGTTTCTTCGGAAACGTTTGGCTCACCGTTGATGACACGCGAGACCGTCTTGATGCCGACTCCGGCGAGCACCGCGACGTGGCGCATGGTCGGCCGCTGCGTATTTAGCGCGGATTGCGAATCTGACAACGGTGTCACGATTTTGTCTCCGATTTCCATTATGGCTTGACTATAGAGGGTAATTGCCTTACACATATCTAATGACATCGTTGTCAAGCATGCAAATGCTTCAAGAAAGAGGGAATTCAATGTTGAACCGCACAGCTGCTCGACCAATTGCGAAAAGCCTTGTGACCGCCTGTTCTATCGCGGTGCTAGCTGCATTCGGAATGACCGGATGTGCTTCGAGCCCATCCGCGTCCAGTTCCACCGGCAGTTCCGGGGAAATTGGAATTTCACTGATCGTCAAGACGACGACCAACCCTTACTTTGTCGCCATGAATGACGCGGCAAAAGCTGCTGCCGCGAAGGACGGGGTCAAGCTCACCCTCGCCGCAGGGAAGAAGGATGGCGACGCGGCAACCCAGATTCAGGCGATCGAAGATTCCATCTCCCGGGGCGACAAGGGAATTCTGATCACGCCGACCGACGAGACAGTCAACACGGCAATCGCCAAGGCGCGCAAGGCTGGAATCTACGTCATTGCTCTCGACACCGTGCCTACACCCGCTAACGCGGTAGACATTACTTTCGCCACGGATAACCGCGCTGCCGGCGAGGCAATCGGCAAATGGACTGCCGCACAGCTCAAGGGAAAGAAGGCGATCATCGGACTTGTTGACTTGTTTGACAACCAGGTCGCGACCGTCGACTACGACCGGGATCAGGGATTCCTTAAAGGAATGGGTATCGCGCTGAACAACCCCGACAAGAATGGTGACGAGGCACCGACGGGCAAGTACACCGGCGGTGAAGGTGGCGACTACGTGATTGCCGGCAGCCAGGCCTCAAACGGCGACCAGGCTGACGGGCGCACCGCGATGGAGACGCTGCTCTCAAAGAACCCGAACATCAACGTCGTGTACGCCATCAACGAGCCGGCAGCCTACGGCGCATACCAGGCTCTCAAGGCAGCAGGTACCGAGAAGAGCACTCTTCTTGTGACCATCGATGGTGGATGCACCGGAGTGAAGGAAGTCGGCGAGGGTATCTTTGGCGCGACTAGCCAGCAGTACCCGTCCAAGATG
The DNA here is from genome assembly GCA_039924815.1 of Lacisediminihabitans sp. GTDB lineage: Bacteria > Actinomycetota > Actinomycetes > Actinomycetales > Microbacteriaceae > Parafrigoribacterium_A. The sequence goes on along the minus strand of JBDTAD010000442.1, from coordinate 451 downwards.
GCGCAGCTAGGAATGGCCGCCATTGTCAAGCTCGCCAAGACCGGCGAGAAGCCGTCGGCCTCCGATGGGCTCGACTTCTTCAACACTGGCTCCCAGCTGGTGACGGACAAGACGGTTTCTGGTCTCAAGAGCATCAGTAGCGCCGATGGCGCGAAGATCTGCTGGGGCAAGTAGCCGTCAGATCTCCAAGGGGATGGCGCGCTATACCTGCGCGTCGTCCCCTCCTAAAGTGATTACACGAACACAGCAGTTCAGGAGATACCGTGAGCCAGCCAGGTAGCGACGCATATCCGCCCACTAATCAACTTGATCTGGCGAGCGAGTTTCTCGACCGTCAGACCACAATCGGCCGCATCCGCCAAGTAATGCACAAGTATCCGGCGCTAAGCCCCGGAATCGTCATCATCGTCGCGGTGATCGTCTTCGGGCTTCTTAACCCGCGTTTCTTTTA
>JBDTAD010000441.1:0-28232 GCA_039924815.1 Lacisediminihabitans sp. | reverse complement strand
GAGGATGTCGGACGGCACACTCGCTTACGTCGGTGGAGCAGGCAGCGCCACGCTTGCCGAGCGCATCCTCATCAACCCGCGCTCAGCGATCGCGCTCCCTGCCGATGCCGACCCTGCCAGTGTCGCCGCGTCCATGAACCCGGCGATGTCATCCTGGGTCGCTCTCCACGCCCGCGTGCCCTGTGAAGCCGGGCAGTCCGTGTTGGTCATCGGCGCCACAGGTAATGCAGGATTACTGGCGGTCAAGGCCGCGCGACACCTCGGAGCCGCACGCGTCGTCGCCGCAGGTCGCAACCCAGATCGCCTCAACCAGCTCCTCTCGGACGGAGCGGATGCGGTGGTTGCGCTGTCTACCGATGACGAGGAAACTGCCGCGTCCTTCGCCCGCGCCGCGGCGCAAGTGGATGTCGTTCTCGACTACGTCTGGGGCGCGCCGACTGAGCTCGCCATGCGAGCAATCCTGAGCGCCCGCACTGACCACGCCCAACTACTGGACTGGGTGCATATCGGCGGCACGGCCGGTCATTCGATCACTCTCGATGGCTCCAGCCTTCGTTCCAACGCTCTCCGGATCAGCGGGAGCGGAATCGGATCCGTCGACCTTCACCGCGCCGAGCTGCCAGGACTTGCGGCAGCCGTCGCCTCGGGCATTCTGGCCATCCAGCCTCGACCCGTCCCCCTGGCGGACATCGAGAAAGCCTGGATGCACGTGGATGCTCCCGGCGAACGGACCGTGATCATTCCCTGACTGTGCCTGCCGCCGCGAGTTCGGCGCGCAGGGAGCGAACCTCGGCCGCGAGATCCGCAAGCTGCGAATGAAGCTGGTTCTCACCATCCGCAACCTCCGTGTCAACCTCTGCCTCGGTAACTTTGGAGACAAGCCACGAAGCGAGGGTGGCGGTGACCACGCCCAGGGTCGCGACCCCCGCGATCATCAACGCAACCGCGACAAGCCTGCCCGTGGCCGTCACCGGGGTGAGGTCGCCGTAACCGACGGTGCTGATCGTCGCGAAAGCCCACCACAGAGCGTCACCAAAGTTCTTGATGTGGGCGTGAACGGCTCCTCGCTCGGCCTCGAGCACCGCCAGGGCTGCGATGAAGATCAGCATGGATGCCGTAGCGATCACGTACATGGCCACACGACCCCGAAGCGTGCCGGTCGCGGCGCGCTGCAGCACGGTCCACAGTGTCACCAGGCGAAGTAGGCGCAGTGGACGCAGCACGGGAAGCACGACCACGAAGAACTCGAGTAGGTGCGTGTAAAACCAGTGCCATCGACGTTCTGCGAGCACCAACTGCACCACGTAATCGACCACAAACACCGCCCAGGTGCCCCAGATGATCAGCTGGGCGGTGAGGTCTGCGGCGCCATGGAGATTGCCAATCACATCCCACGCGTAGGCGACGATGAAGAGGAGGGCGACAACGATCAGCGGATACTCCATCGCCGTCGTCCATCGTTGCTGTCGAGTCACGGTTTTCATCCTGCGAGGTTAGCGCCTTCGTTGACCTCAGGCAGCCCGGACTCTACGTGCGGCTCAGGCTTGTAGCGCCACCACAGATTCAAAGATCTTTGTCGCGCCCGCGACGAACCGCGGACTGACGACCACAACGAACGCCGCGGCATTGACCACCACCGTCACCCAGAACATTCCCTGGAACGACGCTTTCCGATTCTTGTGGTGGAGCCGCCTCTGGGCAAAGATCGCACCGGGCCATCCGCCAGCAAGACCCAAGAGGTGCAGCACATTTTCGCTCGTGCGCCAGCGGCCTGCGCGGGCTGCCGCCTTGTCGCGAGCGTAAGCAATGAAGGTGATCACGCTCGCCACCGCATAGAACACCGCCATCCAGGGTGACACCGGCCAGTAGCTGCCGACGAGGACGTAGAGGGCAACGAAACCAGCGACTGCGATGTATGCCGCTCCACCCACATCCGCACTGGCAGCGCTTCGATGAACCCTCTCATACGGTCTACGCACGGATCCGGCTCGGGTTCTGCCGTCCGGTGCACGCTCCGTCGTGAAAGTGACAAAGTCGCCTAGGTCTGGGCGTCCGGATCCGCGCGGCCACGCGCTAATGTGCGCAAACACCTCGCGGCCGCCCCCGACCGGAGTGATGTAGCCGAAGCCACGCGCGTCATCCCATTTCGAGACAGTGCCTTCGTGCCTGTTCTCGATCGCACCCATGCGCCGATAATAACGGCAGCGCGCCGAAGTTCAGCAATGCTCGAGGATGGGATCAGTCCGTGATGCGCAGGATTAGGTGCGGAACGTTGCGCTTCTTGCTGAGCTTTTCCATCGCCCTGAACAGCACGTACTGCAGGCCAAATTTCTTGCGGAACACCGAGGCAAGCGCCGGCGTCTCGTGCAGGATCTCAGCGTTCCCGGCAACGATGGGTGCGTCATCCGCAACTGTGCCCATCCGCGAGCTCGGCTGTAGTTCCACGCGCGGATTGTTGCGCAGCCGCTTTACCTTGCCGCTGCCCCGTGGAGTCGTCACGAGTAGAGCGTCGCCGTCGCGAGCGATCCACACGGTCGTCGCCACGCGCACGCCTGTCTTGCGAAAGGTGGTGAGCGAGACAAATTGTTCGTCGCCGAGATCAAGCAGTGCGGGGGTGGAAGGCATTCTGTAACGCTAACCCAGCTACCCGCGATCATCGGGCACGAGGAACGCGCTGTCTCACGAGGGAGTGGCTCTCGCGGATGAGCTGTTCGACCAACTCTGTCGGAAGCTGGTCATCGAGCACGACCGTGATCCAGTGCTTTTTATTTATGTGGTAACCCGGCGTGATCTGAGCAAACTCCTGCTGCATCGCGAGGCTCTCTTCGGGATCGCACTTGAGCGTCACCGACAGCGGTTGGCCATCGAGCGCCGTGACGGCGAAGAGCTTGTCGTTTCCGCTTGTTTTGAAGACGGATGTCTCCTCACCAAACGGGAACGTCTCGATCGCCTGCGGAAGTGACAGGCAGGTCTCACGCAGCTCATCCGGTGTCATGGTCACGAGGATAGGCCCGATCCCCCGGGCTCCGGCGGCAGCGACACCGGGTGAGGCATCGAACCAGCTCCGCTCGCCGCGCCACACGTCCGCTCGCCGCGCCCGTTATTGCTGGCGCGACGAGTTGGTTTCTGTCGCGGCGACATGCGACGAAGGGTCGTGGTGCGTCAGCGCAGCACGGGAGGCGCGGTGATACCGAACCGATCCTTCAGCGCGAGGGTCGCGGCGTACCATCCGTTCATCCCGTGCACCGCTGGCCCGGGCGGCGTCGCCGAGGAGCACAGGTAAACACCCTCGATCGGCGTGCGCCACGGTGTGGCCGAGACGACCGGCCGCTTCACGAGCTGACGCAGGTTGAGTGCCCCGCTGTAGATGTCACCGCCGATGTAGTTGGGGTTGTACGCGGCGAGGTCCGTGGCAGAACGTGCGGTGCTGGCGAGGATCAGCTCGCGGAAGCCCGGCGCGTACCGCTCGACCTGCGCCGTGATCAGCTCCGTCGCGTCGAGCGTCGAACCCGACGGCACGTGAATGTAGGCCCACAGCACGTGCTTGCCCGCAGGCGCACGAGAATCATCGAGAACGCTCGGCTGGGTGACGAGAACATACGTATGCTCCGCAACACTCCCCCGCATCACCGCGTTTTCACTCGCAGCAATTTCGGCCCTCGTGCCGCCAAGGTGCACCGTGGGTGAGCGCCTCACTTCGGCGTTGGACCACGGCACTGGCCCGGCGAGCGCGAAGTCGACCTTCGCTGCGCCGGGGCCGTAACGGTATCGGCCGAGCGCACGCCGGTATGCCGCGGGCAGGTCAGCGGTGAGCAGGAGCTCTGGCGAGGTGTCGAGCAGGATGACGCGCGATGGCTCCAGTTCGGCGAGCGACTCGATGCGAACACCGGTCTCGACAGCGCCGCCATGCGCCAGCAGGTCTGCGACCAGGACATCCGCTATCGCCTGCGAACCTCCCATTGGAAAACCCCAGCCGCCCGCGTGTGCGTGCGTCGCGAGGAGCAGCCCGGCACCGGCAGCGGCCAGCGACGGGTGTCGCCCACTCGCGTGCGCCGCGGTGCCCGCAAGCATGGCTGGAGCTATCTCCCCGCGAAAGCGGATTCGCCCGAGCGACGAGCCCTGCTCAAGCGCACGCAGCCCATAGCGCAGCACAGCGAGCGGGTCTGCGGGCCAACGCAACAGCTGCGATCCGGTGAAGTCGACGACGCCGTCGACCCGGCTCAGGAGGGGTTCGAGGAGCGCTCGCCAGGCACGGCCGTCCTGGCCGAGCTCGTCGACGGTGCGGTCGAGGTCGCGCCAGGCGATACCAGCTTTGCCGTGGTCGAGCGGGTGCGCGTAGGAGATCTCCGGCACGATCCAGTCGATGCGTTCGGCGATGCCGAAGGAGCGAAAGAAGGGCGACGCGAGTGCGGCGGGATGCACGGCGGAACAGACATCGTGCTGAAACCCCGGCAGTGTCAGCTCGCTCGTGCGCAGTCCGCCACCGAGCGTGGACGCAGCCTCCAACAATCGCACCGAAAGCCCGGCGCGCGCCGCGGTCACGGCTGCGGACAAGCCGTTCGGCCCGCTGCCGACGACCGTAACGTCGATCATTGTTCCAGTCTGGCATCCCTCGCCGTCGTTGCCGGGCTGGGATGCAGCAGCTAACTCGCGAGTGTCGCGACTGCCGCCGCTATGCGTCGCTCTCGGGTCTCGGCGGTCTTTGCACCCTCGATGGAAACGACGTGTGCCTTTTGACGGCTTGGCGAGAGCACGGAAAACGCGGCTCGCGCTCCGGGATTCGCATCCATAGCCTCGGCGAAATCGGCCGGAGGATCTACCGTGCGCGGCTCAGAGTCTAGGGTGAGTTCGACTTTCAGGCTGTCGCCGCCACCGATCCCCGTCGCCGCTCGCTTGTCAGAGCTGAACGGAATCAGGAATCTGCCGCCCATGGGACCGACAGTGCTGCGGTACGAATAGCCGTTCACCGTGACGTTCACCGCCGGGCGCTTGCCGCCGCCCAGCGCCTCAATAACGTCCGCTGGCACAGGGATTCCTGTGTTGTTCCCCATCTGCAGCATCGCTGTCTCGAATTCCATGCGGCCAAGTCTGACGGGTAGCCTCGATGGATGTCCATCCTCACCGAGTCGACGCTGCTTGCGGCCGATCAGTGGCGCGCCCGCGAGGAACAGCACCGCGAGCGCGCGGACCAGCTGAGCGCCGGCTGGCGGCAGCGTGCGGGCACCGGGAAGCCCCATCCGGTCGAGGACTTTCTCTTCACCTACTACCCCAACCCTCCCCGGCTGCTGCGACGCTGGCATCCCGGTGCCGGAGTGGTACTCGCTGATGCTGCGCACTGCGAACGCGCCGGTTGGAAGTGGTATCTGCGTGACGGCAACGACCTGGTGGTGGACGGCGCGGCGCTCGTCGAGGCCAAGGGTACGAGCATCCGCTTCATCACGTCGCTGCTCGGGGCGACCGCAAACCGCGAGGCGAACTTCGGATGCTTCGGCCTGCACGAGTGGGCCATGGTCTACCGGCAGGGCGAGCACCGGCACGAGGCACCGCTCAGGCTCAGCCAGGGCGAGACGGATGCCGTGGTCGCCGGCGCCCGCATTGCCTGCAGCCATTTCGACGCCTTCCGCTTCTTCACCCCGGAGGGCGCGCCGCTCAACCGCCTGCTCCCGACGCGGGAAAACCAGCCAGCGATGGAACAACCCGGGTGCCTGCACGCGAACATGGACATCTATAAGTGGGCTGTGAAGCTCGGCCCTCTCGTCCCCGGAGAGCTGCTCCTGGATGCGTTCACGCTGGCCGCGAACATCCGCGAACTCGACATGCGCGCTTCGCCATACGACCTCAGCGCGTGGGGCTACGAGGCAATCGCCATCGAGACTACCGAGGGCAAGGCCGAGTATGTGCGCCAGCAGCGCACTTTCGCCGCCCGAGCTAACGAGTTGCGGTACCGCCTCGGTGACGCCGTCAGCGGAACGCTGGCCTGACAATGGTGACGCCGTACCCTTGAGGAACATGATTACGAGACACGAGGTCGCGCTGCGGCTGGACATTCCGCTGGAAATGGCGCGCAAGCACGGCATCCCCAACCGCATTTCTGAGATGGAATTCGCGGACCTAGACACGAATCCGCCCGCTTGGCTCGCACAATCACGAGCAAACCGCACCGGCAAGAAACCCGTCTGGGTGCAGCTGAAGTGCGATGTCTGCGGCTTCGAAGAGGCAGCGCGTCCCAAGAAGTGGTGGCCAGCCTTCAGCTATCTCAGCTGCAGCCACCATCTCGCCAGCGAACTACCCTTGCCCGCGGCGAACGTCTACCGGCACGAGGTCGACGGCATTGGCAGCCGCTTCGTTGGGATCGTCGACGAGATCACCAACTGACCGGAACCGCCTAGCGCGGCGCTCCCACGCGGCCACCCGGCTCGAGACGGCCGAGCATCCGCCCCATAATGCGGTCGAGGTCAGCGACATCGCGCGCGTCGAGTGGGTCAATTACGTTGTGTCGCACCGCGCCGACGTGACCTGGCGCTGCGGCCATCACCTTCTCCCAGCCGGATGTCGTCAGCGTCGCGTTCGTGGCCCTGCGATCCTCGACGCACGGTGTGCGCGTCACATAGCCGCGCTTCTCCAAGCGCGCCACCAGGTGAGACAGCCGCGGCAGGGTCGTATCTGTCTCGATACTGAGCTGGGTCATCCGCAGACTGTGACCGGGTGTCTCTGAGAGCATCGCCATCACAAAGTACTCAAAGTGGCTGAGGTCGGCGTCACGTTGCAGCTGGGCATCGAGGGTTCCCGGCAGAAGCTCTACGACGGCGACAAACTTTCTCCACGCCGACATCTCTTCCGCAGATAACCACTCGGTACTCGTCATAAACCCATTCTACTGAATTACTTGACGCTACAACTAAAAGAGGTACCATTACTTGAAGCAACAACCAATCTCACTATTTTGGAGTACAGATGACCAAGGTCACCATCATCGGAGCAGGCAACATGGGCAGTGCGATCGCGAAGCTCGCGCTTGCCGGTGGCAACGAAGTGCAGCTGCTCGCGCGTGACGCTGCGAAGGCAGCCGCTGCCTCGGACGGCGCCACGGCGGGAACTGTCGGAGACGTCATCTCCGGTGACATCGTCGTTCTCGCGCTCCCCCATCCCGCCGTGGCAGACGTCCTGGCCAGCTACGCAGGCCAGTTAGAAGGCAAGACCATCGTCGACATCACAAACCCGGTCGACTTCTCCACCTTTGACTCGCTCGTCGTACCGGCCGACGGTTCCAACAGTGACGTGATCTCCGCCCTCGCGCCGAACGCATCGGTAATCAAGGCGTTCAACACCAACTTCGCTGCGACTCTCCACACGGGCAGCGTAGGCAGTGAGAAGACGACCGTCCTCATCGCTGGCGACGACGCGGATGCCAAGTCAACTCTCGCTGCGATCGTGACGGACGGCGGGCTCAAGGCCGTCGATGCCGGCTCACTCAAGCGCGCCCGCGAGCTCGAGGCGCTCGGCTTCCTCCAGCTGACCCTCGCCGCTCAGGAGAAGACCTCCTGGACCAGCGGCTTCGCCCTCGCAAACTAAAGACAGGTCTCAAGAGGAGGCCTCCGCCGCGTCATCGACGAGACGGAGGCCTCCTCTCATCCCCCGCGAACTGGGGCGAGTGCTCACGGTCGTGCCGGCGTAGCGTAAAGCCGAGGGATTGCACGCCGCACCCCTCTTGACGTTACGAAGGAGGGATCATGGTCGCCAGCACAATGCTCGAAGCCATACCCTCCCGCGCACCTTCGTCGGCGCCTTCGAACACCGAACCAACAGCCGTCATCCCAACGACGCCGGTCAGCTTTGCGATCAGACACCGCATCCCCGCCGGGTGGTATCCAGACCGCGAGGACCCGGCACGTCGCCGGTGGTGGGACGGAACGATCTGGACCGACTTTTATGCCGTGCCAACGATCGCACAGACGGCCGAAGTTCGCCAGACGATTTCCACGCCTCGGCACTCAACGGCCACCGGGCCATCGCCGCTGTTCAGTGGGTCGACTCTCGATGCGAACAGAGGCTCCACACGGCCGGTTCCTGCGCTTGTCTTCGTGCTGCTTGTTGCGCTCACCGGCGCCAACTCCGTGCTTCTGTCGCTGCTTGCGCTGACTCGCTGAGCGAATCGGCAGCAGCCCAAACGACGTGCTGACGGTTGAGTGTGGTTCTGAGCACCACCTCGGCCAACGTAAAGTCTTATGGTGACCGAAGAATGCATCCACGGACTCCAACTCGACCGCTGCGATATTTGCACTCCGAAAGCACGTCCAGCACCCATGACCCCTGAGCCGCGCGCTCGCGTCACATCGTCAAGAGCGGTCAGCCCTGAGAACTCAGGTAGCCACAGCCTCGCGCCGCGCCGCGCCAGCGTCGCTGGTTCGCGTTCGCGACCAGTGTTCCTCTCCGAGCAGCGCCTCCACCACCTCACCCACATCGACAACCTCACGGGCATACTCGTCGATGGCGTGTTACACGCGGATGCTGCACAGTCCTGGACTGGCCGACCGGACATCGATATCTCCTCCTCCGACACCCGCGAAGCCAGACGCACGACCTCCATCGCGGGCACAGAAACGACGGTGGCGAACTACGTGCCGTTCTTTCTCTCGCCCGACGCAAACTTGTGGGAGGGAATGCGCATGGGCACTCCTGATCCCAGGCTGACCCGAATTGCTCGCTCGACACCCGCCAGCGAGTTCATCATGCTGGTCACCACAATCAAGCAGGTCACCGCAATCGGCGCTCACTATCCACTCGTGACGGACGGCGATGCCGCCGATCCGCGCACCCGATTCGCTACGACGCAAGAGGATGCAGAGCGGGCGCTACGACGGATGCTCGCCAGCGACGATGGCGCAGTGCTCCGCGCCGAGATGCTCGTGCCCGATCCAGTGCCGTTCGACATCATCACACTCATTGGCGTCGCCAACGACAAGGTGAGAGCCGCGACGCGCTCACTGCTTGCGGGATCGGGGTACCAACCTCGAGTGGCCGTACACCCGCCATGGTTCGCCCTCCCCACCGACGGGTGAGGGTACGCGCGCGCTACGCCGCCGAGCTAGCGACTGTGCTGTACGACGCGGTGACGAGAATCGGTAGGTGGTCAGAGGTGCCGCGCGGAAGTGTCTTGACGCTATCCACGTCGAGCCCCGTTGACGTCGCAAGATCAAAGTAGCCACGGAAGAACTTGTACCGCGTGTAAGTTCTACTGTCACTCACGGTGAGGTTGTAGCCGGAGTGCAGCATCCGCTCGTTCAGACGGTTCTGGAAGATCGGATAGTTGTAGTCGCCGACCATGAGGGTTGGCAGGCCAGGCCCGAGTGCGCGCAACTGCTCGTGCGCCGCAGAGATCTGCTGCCGCCGGAGTGAGTTGAGCGCGGTGAGGGGCGCTGCATGGAACGACGCGATCACCAGCTCACGATTGGCGACCAAGTCACGCATCCGCGTTCCGATCAGGCGTTCGTGCGCTGGCCTCAAAACGCGGTCGTGCAAGGATTTTTTCAGCTCAAAGGACTGCGTCGCGACCGCAGTAAAGCGATCTTCGCGATAGTAGAGCGCGAGCCCCAGGCGATTACGAAGGGTCGAGTCCGCGAGACTCAGTGAACCAAGCTTGGCCGGAAGCGAGGACGTGTCCGCCTCCTGGAGGCACAGCACGTCCGGCTCGAAACGCTCGGTGATCGCAAGAAGTTCACTTCGAGCGCGGTCCTTGCGAAGGTTGTAGCTGATGACTTGCAAAAAAACCTGCCTCAATGGTTCGGAACCGTATCACCACCTTATGCTCCGAAGCATCGGGTGCGCCGAAAACTGCCGCGACGTCACACGCGCCGTTCCACTCGATCCCTCGGCTCAGCAGGTCTAGCGTGGAGACATGGACATCCCCGTTTCTGAAGCCCCCCTCACCGTTCGCGACAATCTCTTCGACCTCGCACCGATCATCCCGGGCAAGCTCGGCCACAGTACAGTGCTTGCCGCACCGGGCGTTCGAGTCATTGTTCTTGCCTTCGAATCCGGCTGGGTACTCAAGGAACACATCGCCCCGAAACAACTCCTGATGCAGGCACTCGATGGGCGTTTTATCGTCACTGCCGCGGGAAAGCAGACCACGCTCGTTCCGGGAGGTCTCCTCCGTCTGGATGAGAGCCTCCCGCACGCCGTTGAGGCGCTCGAGGACTCTCACCTCATGCTTACTCTGGTCGGCTAAGCCGCCCGACCGGAACTGGTCAGCCCTGCGTCGTCGGCTTCTTCTTGCTTGCCGCCGGCTTGGCGGGCACGCTCTTGGCGGGCGCGCTCTTCGTGGGCTCACTCTTGGTGGGCTCACTCTTGGCCTGTGCGGTCTTGGCTGGTGCCTTCTTGGCAGGCGCAGCTTTCACGGAGGCAGCCCCTGCTGGAGCAGCTTGCTCCTGAGCCGACACCGCTGGGGTCGTGGCCCCAACGCTGACAAGCTCTGCCGAAGGCTCTTCGTCTCCGTAGACCTCATCCGCCGGCGCTGACGCGGGCATCCGGCGCGACCGCCCGGGCACGTATGGCGACGGCTCGAGGCCAGGGTGCCTGCGCGTTTGGATAGCAATGAGCAAAATTCCCAAGATGATCGCGGCAAACGATGCCCAGATGTTGGCAGGAATTCCGAGAAAGACGTCGCTCGTAGGGTCGATCCTGATGGATTCAAGCCAGCTGCGACCAAGCCCGTACCAAATGAGATAGAGGCCAAATACCTTGCCCCACTGCAGCCGCAGCTTGCGTTCGATCAGCAGGATGATCGCCACTCCGATGAGGTTCCAGATGATCTCGTACAGAAAGAGCGGCTGGAATAGCGTGCCTGCCGGCAAGCCTGCCGGGAATTTGGGGTTCGTCGACTCGATCTGGAGTCCCCACGGCAAATTGGTCGGAAGCCCGAACAATTCGTGGTTGAACCAGTTGCCGAAACGCCCAAGCGACTGAGCGACGAGCATGGCCGGCGCGACGGCATCCGCAAAAGTCCAGAATCGGATGCCGGCGAAACGACACCCGACGAGCGCCCCGATTGCACCGCCGAGCAATGAGCCGTACAGCGCATTGCCCCCGTCCCAGATCGCGAAGGTGTTCCACAGGTTCGCGCCGGGATAGAAGTAGTCGCTGCCATGTGTGAGCACGTGATAAATACGGGCGCCGACGATACCAATCGGCACTGCCCAGATCACGATGTCGATCACAATGCCCGGCTCCGCCCCACGACGGGTAAGGCGGCGTGAGGTAATGATCCCCGCCGCGAAGATTCCAGCGAGGATGCACAGGGCATAAGTATGGATGAGGAACGGCCCGATCTGGAACTGCGCCAGCGCCGGATCCGGGCTCGGAATGCTCGAGGGCAGCGTCAGAAATGTAGTCAGCGGAATGTGCATCGGGGTGAAATCCTCAGGTCAGATGCCCGCCGCGCGGCAAGCTCGAACTCCATTATGCGGCGAGAAGCTCGTTGAGCGCGAAGTGGCATGAGCGATTGACGCCGATTATCACCGGCAGCTGGTGATCAAACCGCAGTGTCAGCACTGTCATTGGTGGCTGTCGTGGCTTCTTCGGCCTCCGCGGCAGCGAGTGCGGCATCCACATCGAGTTCCTTAAGTTGCTTGACGAGGTCCTGGAGAGCCGAAGGCGGAAGGGCACCGGACTGGCGGAACACCGGAACGCCTTTCTTGAACGCCATCAGCGTGGGGATGGAGGTTATCTGCGCTGCCGCGGCTAGCTGCTGCTGATCCTCGGTATCGATCTTGCCGTAAACAATGTCGCTGTTGCTCTCGCTCGACTGTTCGAAGACGGGAGCGAACTGCTTACACGGGCCGCACCAATCAGCCCAGAAATCGAGTAAAACGATCTCGTTGTCGCTGATGGTCTTGTCCAGGGTGTCGCTGGTCACGGTAACGGTAGGCATGAAGCCTCCTCAGTTAGATCGGTGGTGCCAAGTGGTGTACTTCGTCCATTCAACACGTGCTGGCGCACCAATGTTCTCCGGAGATACCCAGCTTCGAGATCATGAGCGGCTCCGGCGGAGCTTAAAGTGAAACAGCCGGTCGAATCCTTCAGGATCCGACCGGCTGTTGAAAATGATGCAGGGCGACGGTGACTAGTTGGCCGTTGTATACGCCAGATCGCCCCCGCGATCTAACGTCGGACTTGCTGTCTCCGTCGTCCCTAGCCCCCCGGCTAGTGCATATTTAGAAGATAGTCGGGGATCGAGCAATCGTCTGCCCCCAAAAGGGGGCTCCCCCAGCCGGGTGTCGGCTATATGGGGGACATGGGGTACAGGAATATAGCTGGATTTCCGGGAACTTTTTTGCCGCTTTCTGCGCAGCACCCCCATGGCTGGGGGACGCCTCTGGAGTCGGTTCTGACTTGCCACGCGTCGCTGAATACCCGCTCAATCCCTGCAATCTAGGATGAGTGACCATGGAAGCCGCAACCCTGGTCCTGGTCACCCGCCCCGTGCAGACCGACACCGACAGCACCCCGGGATGGAGCTCAGAACTCACCTCAACAGTAGACGGCTCTGTCCACGCCGAAGGATTCATTATTGCCGACCCGCACTCTCCTCGACTGCGTGTGCTGGACCTCGGCGCGACTCGCGGTGACGGCATCTTCGAAACCATCAGCGTAACGTCGGGAATCGCGCACGCGCTGGATGCGCATCTGGAACGTTTTGCCGCATCCGCTCGACTTCTCGACCTACCAGCGCCGGAGCCGGAGGTCTGGCGTCCCGCGATACGGGCAGCAATCGCACACCATCCGCTGGTCCCGGAACTTTCCGTCAAACTCGTGCTGACTCGTGGGATCGAAGGTGCGGAGATTCCCACAGCATGGATTTACGCAGACACTGCACCGGACTACCGGGCAGCGCGCATCGATGGGATCGCGGTGGTGACACTCGACCGCGGTTACCGGCACGATGTCGCGCACACTTCCCCCTGGCTGTTGCAAGGCGCCAAAACTCTCTCCTACGCGGTGAATCGGGCAGCACTGCGCGAGGCCGCCAGGCGCGGTGCGGATGACGTGATCTTCGTCAGTTCCGACGGTTACCTCTTGGAGGGCCCAACCTCGACCCTGATCCTGCAGAGTGGCAACCGCATCCGCACGCCGCGAACGGATCTGGGAATTCTCGCCGGGACAACGCAGGCGAGCGCCTTCGAATTCTTTGAAGCGGACGGCTTTGAGACCGGATACGAGCTCATTCCGTACGATGAGTTGGCCACGACGGATGCCGCTTGGCTCGTGTCCAGCGTGCGGCAGGCCGCACCCCTACGCTCCGTCGATGGTGCACCGTCGAGCATCGACGCTGGGCTCACCGCTCGGCTTAATGAACACCTGCTCGCCAGCCCGAGCTAGCGGCGGAACTGGCGCTCGCTCAGGCTAGCGCTCTCTGGAGCAACCACTCGAGCGCTTTCGCGTACGCATCCTCTGCCGACTTCGCAGTGAAGGGCTGCCGCTCAGGCTCCCCGACAGTCTCGACCCGAAATCCGTCGTCTACGCGTACGAGCGCGTGAAAGGTTTTGCCGAGCAGTTCCCGAAGCTGATTCTCTCGCGGAAGCCACAACGCGTCCTCCAGAGCGACCGAGTCGAGAGCCCACTCCGTGGTGCCGTTGAAGCCAAGGATGGTGCCAGTATCGAACACGTGAGCCTCGACGGTCATGTCACTCACGGTGAAGACTTCACTGTCGAATTCCTCGCGATCAATGCAGAACGCGTCGCCGGATGCCGGGGACCAATCAAGCCCGAGGGTGCTGAGTTTGCGGGCCATGAGCGTGGAAATCATTCCTCCAGTATTGCGAAGAGTATCCGCGAATCCCCTGAAATAGGGCCCATTCTCGGCATCCCGTGCGTATCGTGGAGCCAAGCTTGCTCGTTTTACTCGCCGCTGGAGGTGGTCGCAATCTCCTTTTCTGCAAAGCCCGCGCACGCGGAAACCGCACCAAAACGGGACGAACTTAGAGAGGTGCTGGCCGAACCAGACACCCTCGAACAACTCGCGAAGTGGATCTCGACCCAGCGCTGGTATGGCGGTAAGGGGCGAGAGCTTCGACCGAAAATTCTGGGCGGCTTTAGCTTGACGCACCCAAGCGCTGAAGTGAATGTCCGTGTCGTCTTTGTGCTGGACGAAGCCGAGTCGCCCAAGCTGTACCAGGTACCTCTGACCGCACATCGCTCGCCCGTCGCCTCCCTCGCGGGCTCGCTCGTTGCCACGGGTGTCACCTCCGGTGGAGAGTCACTGTACCTCTACGACGGACCGCAGGACCCGGTCTTCGCAATGGCGCTGATGGACCTCATGTTGAGCGAGGGCACCGCTCCCGTTGATTCAACACCGCCTGAAGGTAGGACCGCGCGAGAGAACGATGCCGAGTATCCGGTGCTCGCGCGGGGGCACGCGGCTTTCCCGAATTCCGGCTCAGAGGTCATCACCTCACGGGTACTCGGTGGTGAGCAATCGAACACATCGATCGTCTATGAGATGAAGGATGCCGACGGCGCCCCAGCATCCCCGATCATCTGCAAGCTCTTCCGCACCCTGCACCACGGAGACAACCCCGACGTGGTGCTTCTGGACGCGCTGGGCGCCGTCAATTGTCTCGTGGTGCCGCGCTCCATCGGACACGTCACGGGCGAGTGGAGTGATACGGGTGAGCCCGGAGGAACCGCACGGGGTCATCTTGCCTTCGCCCAAGAGTTTTTACCGGGAGTCGAGGACGCGTGGCGCGTTACGCTCCAGGCCGCCGAAGACGGCAAGGACTTTACCGTCGCGGCCCGCGCGCTCGGCGAGGCCACTGCCGAAGTTCACAAGTCGCTCGCGCGCGCGCTCGGAACGACCCCTTGCAGCGCCGCGGGCATCAGCGACAGCATGGAGAGCATGCGGCGCAGACTCGGTCTCGCCATCGGTGAAGTTCCGGAACTTGCCGAGTGGAAGCTTGCGATCGAAACTGTCTACACGCGAGCGGCTGCCGCAGCATGGCCAAAGCTGCAGCGCATCCATGGTGATCTTCATCTCGGACAAGTTCTGGCGGTTCCGGGGCGTGGCTGGGTGCTCCTGGACTTCGAGGGTGAGCCCCTTCGGCCGATGTCGGAGCGCAGCAGGCCCGACAGTCCATTACGCGACGTAGCCGGGATGTTGCGGTCCTTCGACTACGTTGCGGGCGCCTTCGCGCTGGCCCACCCCGGACACAACGCCACGGACTGGGCTCTCGCCTGCCGCCGCGCCTACGTGAGCGGATACAGCGCACGCACGGGTCACAACCTGCGAGAAGACCGCGTTCTGCTCGACGCTTTTGAGATCGATAAGGCAATCTACGAAGCCATCTATGAGGCGCGCAATCGGCCGGACTGGCTGCCCATACCGGTTGCCGCCATCAAGCGTCTCGCCGAACGCGCCAGCGCGCCGTAAACAGTACCTTCGGGGTTACTCCCCCACGCCGTCCAACGCAGCCTCAAGCAGGTGCACGAGCGCGTCAAGCTGCACACTCGACTCCGCCACGACCTCGGTATCGTCGCCGTCGAGCGCGCGGGCGGCAAGCCCAGCCTTGCTGTCGATAAGCTCCGCGATCTTCGCGTCAATCGTCTGCGCGGCGATGACCCGCCACGCCGTGACCGGCTCTTGCTGTCCGATGCGGTGCACGCGGTCGATGGCCTGAGTCTGCTCTGCTGAGGTCCAGCTGAGCTCGGCAAGCACGACGTTGGACGCCGCCTGCAGGTTGATGCCGACGCCCGCTGCGGTGAGCGAGGCAATGACGACACTGACCTCTGGGTCTTCGTTGAAGGCGCGAACCTGGCTCTCGCGGAACGCCGTGGTCTGATCACCACGGATGGACACGGTCTTGAGTCCGCGCTTAGCGAGCGTCTCTTCTGCCGCATCCATGACATCGATGTGCTTCGCGAAGAACACGACCTTGCCCACCGAACGAGCGAGCTGGGCCGTGTAGTCGGCCGCGAGAACGGCCTTGGCCTGCCCGATCTTGCGCACCATGGTGAAGACGTTGTCGCCGCTCTTGGCAGCCTTGGATTCTTCGAGCTCGGCGTGCGCGACCATGCGAATAAGGCTGGAACGCTCGTGGGCCGTCTTCGACAGGCTCACAGCACGACGGTAACGCTCGAGCAGGCGAGCGCTCAGCGCGGCTTCGGACTGCTTGATGCTGCGACCGAGGTCGTCGTCGAGCTCGACCGGAAGATCGGCGATGCGCTTGGCTGGCAGGTTGCTGGCGACATCGATCTTCTTGCGGCGCACGATCCCTAAGTCAATGACTGTTTGCCTGGCCTCGGAAAAGAAGCCGAAGTCGGCGGGGGTGAGTCCGTTTTCCTCAAGTTCGGCCATGAGCCTCGCGGTCGGCTTATCACCGTCGATCCAGCCGAGGAACTGCCAGATCGCCCGGAAGTCCTCGATGGTGTTGATCAGTGGGGTTCCAGTGAGCGCAATCATGAGCGCGCGCGGAGACCTGAGACGGATGCTGTCAGCGAGCGCGAGAACGTGCTTGGACCGCTGAGAATCGCGGTTCTTGATGAAGTGAGCCTCGTCGACCACCATGCCCTTGAAGCCCAGCGTACGCAGCCAGCCGATGTGGCGGTCGAGCACGTCGTAGTTGACGATGACAACGTCGGCAAAGGCGTCGAGATTCTCGCCAGAACCCTGGATGACCGTTGCCGTGTGATGAGGAGTCCACAGCTCAACCTCCCGCGCCCAGTTCATCTTAACGACGTTGGGCACAACCACGAGCAGCGGATACGAGCTTGAGACCTGCGCGGCGAGCAGTGCCTGCGCGGTCTTACCGAGGCCGGGCTCATCGGCGAGAAGATAGGTGCGGTGACCCTCCCTGGCACTCGCTACAAACTCTGCCTGGTGGTTGAAGAGCTCGAGTCCCGCGGGGACTGTGCGGTCTATCGCGGTGGGTTTCGGCAACTCCATGCTGGCAACAGTCCCACCGGATCCGTACTCAAAGGCACGGAATAACGGGTCGAGCAATTCCCAATTGGCAAGGCGGTGCGTGGTGGGCTTCGCCTTGACCGGACGATTGAAGTCTGGCGCGAGGAACGGGTTGGAGAGTTGGCGGGCGATCACCGACTGTGGCACCACCTGCTTCTCCGCTTCGGGCGCGATCGCAGCCGGTTCCTTGACGATGATCAGCTCTTCCGGACCGAGTTCGGTACCGGAGGCAATGAGCATGTCGCGACGAAGGTTGCGTGCCGCGTCCGTCACCGCGGTCTCTTCGGCGAGCAACGCGATCAACGAGGTATCGCGGGCCGCGGTCTTGGCGAGGATGGTGGCAACGCCGTCGAGACGTTTCAGAAGTTCGGTGCGTTCAGCGTCCGTGAGGCTGGCATCGGTCTTGGCCTTGGCTCGTTCCTCACGCATGAGCAGTGCAATTACCTGGAACTTGGTGCGATTGGACGGGCCAACCTTGCCGCGCTCGGCGGCACCTTCGACCTCACGTACGGCGCGGGCGAGTACCGGAATGACACCTATGTCGTCCCCTCCGCGCGAACGACGCTGTGACGAACGCGCTGATGACTTGCGCTGGGCGGGCTTGCGCGACGCCTTTCCCGACGTCTGGGCAGCGTGCCCACGGGCGGCGTTACCGCGCGATTGGCCGGAGCGGGCCATGGTCCTCCTGGTCTGGATATACAGGCCACCACTTCGTAGAGGCGACCGCGCCGCACCCGCGAGGATGCGCTCTTCGCGTCTCCCCCGTCGGTGCAATACCGACGAACTCGATCGATAGGCGGCAAATCCAACTCCGAAGCAACTTGAAGACAAGGTCGGAGTGATGAACGGATTCGCCGGGCGCAAGTTCAGTTTATGCCCAAAGCACCCAAAAGCGGAATGCGCGTCGGCCTGTTGCGGAAAACGGCGCACGAACGCCGGGCGGCACCACAGAATCCGCGGTCCTGCCCGGTGCTTCGGAGTCAGTCGTCGCTGCCCCCACCGTTACTGTTGCCGTTCGGAACCCCGTTGCCGTTCGTGCTGCCGCTGCCGGGCCGCTGGTTGTTATTGCCGTTGCCGTTGCCGTTTCCACCGAATCGCTGACCTCCGAACCCATGCTGCTGACCGAACTGACCGAACGGTCCCTGCTGGCTCATCCCTTGACCAAAGTGCGGGCGATGGAGGGTCGTACCCAGTGCCACTCCTCCTCCAAAGACGCCACCGAGCACCACGACAGCTCCCACGATGATGCCGGAGAGGATGAGCCCCTTGCGTCGGTGCACGGGTGCGGCAGTCGCGGGCGCAACGGGTGCCACCGCAACGGGCGCCACAGTGCTCGCCACCGCGCTGGCCACCGTGGGTGCGCCAGCTACTTCAGGTACCGGTATGGGCTGTGGCACCTGTTCCGCCTCAGATGCATCAGCGGTTTCGCCGACGTTGCCCTTGTCGTTGTCCATGTCTCTGCACTCCTTGAGTGTTGGACTATCGCGTCTCGATGTCCTTCAGGCAATGCTCGAGTGCGGCGCTATGAGTCCCCCAAGCCGAGGCCGAGCAACCACCGGGAGCTCCCTATGGAGCCCCTATGAATGCGAGTGGGGACTGGGTCGTGCTCAGCTGCGACGAGCCTTTCGATTGCCGCGGTCATCATCCCTGTTTCCGCCGCGCTTGTTGCGATCCTCGGGATTACGAATCTTGATCAGCACACCCGAGACGATGAACACGAGGGCCGCGACGAATTGCAGTGCCACCCAGACCTGACCGTGCAGCTCGATAACCCACACCGGATTCCACACGACGGCGATCGCCCCGAGGCCGATGATCCACCACGGCTGTTTGCCTTGCCAGGCATAAATGCAGACGATGACGGCAAGGATGCTCACCGGAAAGCGAATCCACAGGTATGCGTCATTACTGTCCAAGAGCGCGAGGCCAGCGAGCAGCACTATGGCACCCAGGATCCCGGGAGCGAGGGCCGTGCGTCGGAACTCGGGCGTCGGGTATGAAGTCATACTCCTATTCTCCTGTGCCGCGAGGTTCATCTGCTGCACACTCTCGATGCAGCAGAATGGGGCGATGACCGACGCCGCCGTCACTCGCCTTCAGGAGCTCGTTCGCCTGCCCACTATGTCCAGACCGGAGCCGACCGAAACCGATTGGGCACCCTTCAACGACTTCGTGGCGACCCTTCCCCGCTTGTACCCGGCGCTGCATGCCACTCTCGACCGCGAGATGGTGTGTGGTCACTCAATGCTCTACCGCTGGAAGGGGCACAGCGACGGACCCGCCACCGTACTCATGGCGCACTATGACGTCGTTCCAGCCACCGAAGCCGGATGGACACATCCGCCTTTTTCTGCAGCGCTCGTAGGCGAGGGTGCAGACCAGCTCATCTGGGGTCGCGGAACACTGGACGACAAGGGTTCGCTCGTCGCTGTACTGGAAGGTGTCGAGGCCCAGGTTGTCGCGGGACACACTCCCGATCACGATGTCTACTTGAGCTTCGGGCACGATGAGGAGACTGTCGGCTCCGGAGCACGGGCGATTGTCGACCTGTTGGAAGCGCGCGGGGTAAGACCGGGGCTCGTCGTCGACGAAGGCGGCGCGGTCGTGGGGAATATCTTCCCCGGTGTGAGTGGCCCGATTGCTGTGGTTGGCGTGAGCGAGAAGGGCATTCTGAGCCTTCGTCTCACCGTGGACCAGCACGGTGGACACGCCTCGACCCCGCCCAAGATCACGGCGACCGTGCGGCTCGCGCAAGCCATCCTGCGGCTCAACCGTAGACCGTTCCGGGCGGCATTCTCCGCCCCGACCGAGGAAATGATCCGTACCCTTGGGGCTCACGCCAAGGGTGTATTGCGCCCGGTGTTTACCAACCTGTGGTTGACGAAGCCGCTGCTGCTCGTGCTATTTCGGCGGCTGAGTGACGAGACCGCGGCCATGATCCGCACCACGCAGGCCGTGACCATGCTGAGCGGAAGCCAGGCAGCGAATGCGCTGGCCGAGCGCGCCGAGGCGATCGTCAACATCCGCGTCGACATCAATTCCTCCGTTGCCGCGGCGGTGGAGCACGTGCGCAAGGCGATCAAAGACCCGCTCGTGACGATCACGGTGCAGGACCCCAACGAACCGTCACCGGTCTCCCCCACGCGTGGACCCGCCTGGGAGCTCGTGAAGTCGACCATCGAGGACACCTTCCCCGGAACGATTGTCACTCCGTACGTGATGATGGCAGCCAGCGACAGTCGCCAGTTCACCCGCATTTCCGATTATGTCTATCGCTTCAACCCGTTCGAGATGTCGACGGAGGAACGCGGAACGCTCCACGCAATGAACGAACGGATGCACGTTGCCACGTTCCTGCGAGGTGTCGAGTTCTACACGACTCTGGTGGGCAGACTCTAAAAAGGCCAGCGCTTAGGTGTGTTCTGGCCTCGCGTAATCATCAACACGTATGACGCGGATGGGGCTGGTCATCGGGGGCTCCTGCTTGAGGCGCTGCAGTGCCGGTCGAAGCTCCCCGAGCCAAGCCTCGTAGCCCGCATCGGTCAAGTGCAGGCGATCCTCTGAGTACGCCGGCTTGATCTCCCCGTTTGCCTCCGCGAACTCTGGCCACAGGTCGAGGTATTGGGCATGCACGGTTGCCGCAAATTGGCGCAGGTGGATGTTGGCCTGCTGGATACGCTCGGCGAACTCGCGCCCGCGCGGCAGGATCGATTGCAGGAGCATCCGTGCCCCGGGCAGCTCACGGCGCAGCTCGACGAGAATCGATTGAATGTTGCGCACGAGATGCTCGACCGACTGCCTGGTACCGAGATCGTTGGTCCCGATGAGCATAAAGATCTCGTCTGGTTCTGCCGCAACAATTGGACCAAGTCGCAAGAGGACATCGTCGGTGGTGTCACCGCCGACCCCAAAATTGACCGTGTCCAGGTCGGGAAACCACGCGGCCCAGTCACCGCCTTGGGTGATGCTGTCGCCGATGAAGGCGATGGTTTCTTCGGTCATGTCCGTAGCCTCTCGGATTGCCGGGGGTGGAGGTAACGCCCTCCCATCATGCGCGTACGCGCCAGGAAATTCCACCCAGCCCTACTTGTGGAGCCTTAATCTGCCACGATTCCCGACCAGAATCAGACCTCATTCATCTTTTCGCCGCGTGGCAGCTCCCTAACGTTTGCCCGACAGTGGTCGAATGTGGTGTGTAACAACGGTGGCCGTGACCGTCGCGACCGCAGAGTTGAGCCAAGGACGGATTGCTCGTGAGCATTCGCACGGCCGAGTACGCTCGGGCGGACCACTTTCTCCTCCACCTGAGCGACACACACCTGCTTGCCGGGAATCGGCAGCTCTACGACTCACTCGATAGTGAGAAACACCTGAGGCAGCTCTTCGCCGAGTTGGAGAGCTCAGGGAGCCGACCCGAGGCCATAATCTTCACCGGCGACCTTGCAGACAAGGGCGAGCCAGATGCGTACCGCAAGCTCCGCTCCATCGTTGAACCGGCAGCGGCCCGACTGGGTGCCCAGGTGATCTGGGTCATGGGAAACCATGACAACCGGCAGGCCTTCCGCTCCACTCTCTTCAGCGAACTTCCCACCGCTAACCCTGTCGATCGCTCCTACGATGTCAACGGTCTGCGCGTGATCACGCTCGATACGAGCGTGCCTGGCGAACACCACGGCGAAGTGACGGATGCCCAGCTCGACTGGCTCGCCGAGGAGCTGTCAACCCCCGCACCCCATGGCAGCATTCTCGCCATGCATCACCCTCCCCTGCCCAGCGTGCTGGATCTGGCCGTTGCGGTGGAGCTGCGCGATCAGACCGGCCTCGCAGAAGTTCTCGAGGGCAGCGATGTGCGCAGCATCATCGCGGGGCACCTGCACTATTCGTCGATGGGAACCTTTGCCGGCATCCCCGTCTCTGTGGCCTCGGCCACCTGCTACACGCAGGACCTCAACGTTCCCGTCGGTGGCACACGCGGGCGAGATGGCGCCCGCGCGTTCAATCTCGTGCACGTCTACCGGAGCACCGTGCTTCACTCCGTCGTACCGATTGGCGAGTTTGCGGCCCTCGACTATGTGGATGCCGAGGAGACCCAGCGCCGGCTCGCTGCATCCGGCATCCGCATCGCAGCTGCCGACGGGGCCCTTGTGCCGCAAGAGGCCCCGATGACCATGCCGATCACCGCCTTCGCTTAGCCGCGGAACTAGCTCCGATCAGACATCCCGCTCGCCGGCGGAACCGTGTCCGCGGCAACAGTGCCGGGCTGCACACGCTCCCAAGGTGCGGGGATTGCAAAGTATCGGTTCAGAAAGCGACGCACGGCCGTTGTTCGCTCTTCCACGGAGATCTCGGGCACGCTGCCATCGTTGAGGCAGAAAAAGTCGTACGAACGCCGTGCGAGCAGGTCGTCCATCTCCGCGAGGGATGACTTCAGGGTCGTCTCGATGTATCTGACCGATGCCAAGGGTTGGGTGACTGCACGCCCGGTGAGCAGAGCGTAATAGTGGTAGAGCGAATTTGTCACTGAGATATCGGTGCTGGAGCGGAAGGCGCTCCGAGCGGTGCGTGCGAAATCCTCCGCAAACTCGTTTTCCATCTCAAGCAGAACGCTCTTGCGCAGCGGAGTCGGAGCGTGTTCGAGGTGTCTCGTGGTCAACTTGCCGAAACGCTCATTGAGAAGGCGACGGTTCACGCGGGCGGCGTTTTCAAAGCCGCTTCGCGCCGTGTTCGCCTGCCCGAGTCCGATGCGGGTTCTCGATTGAATGAACTTGGTGATTCCACCGGGCGAGAAGAAGATGTCTGGCGAGCTTGGCCTGCCAAAGAACATGTCGTCATTGGAATAGATGAAGTGCTCACTGAGCCCAGGAATGTGCTGCAGTTGGCTCTCGACCGCCTGCGAATTGTGCGTGGGCAACGCGGACGGATCCTGGAAGAACTCTTCGCTGCGCACGATGGTGACCGACGGATGCTCGTCGAGCCACTCAGGGCGAGGCGAGTCAGTGACGATAAAGATCCTTCGCACCCACGGGGCGAATAGATACACACTGCGGAGCGCGTACTTCAGCTCGTCGATCTGCCGGTACCTGGCCTCGGAATCATCCCCCTCGCCGACAACGTAGGCCTGCATCCGCAGTGCCCTCGCACGCTGGAACTCCGCATCGGCACCGTCAACCCACGAAAAAACCATGTCGATGTCGAAGGTGATATCGCTCGTGTGCTCGTCGAACATCCCTTCAAGGCTCGGCCATTCGCGACCAAAGCGCTCCACGGTAGCCTCGACGGCTTCCGTCCTCGGCATCTGCGCTCGCATGAGTGCATTGGCCGCTGGGGCGACAATCTCGTCTGCGCCGAAGCCCCAGAATTCGAGGCGTACCCCATTGCTTGCGCCGTAGCGCATGCCCCCCAAGGGCTCGATCCTGGGCCTGTAGAGCCGAAGCACTCGAGCCTTTGCGGAACGTGACAGTCGGCCATCGGCGACGAAGAGCGCGGGGTCATTGCCTGCCTTGGAGTAAAACGGCTCGTTAGTGAACGCTGTGGCCAAGGCTGCAGCCACCTGAGTGCGGCACTGACGGTCGACGGCGAGCACCGGCCGGCCATCGATTCCGCGGACGAGGAGGTACTCGATCCCGGCGACATCCAGTGCGTCGCTCACGGCGAGAAGATCTTCGACCATCGACTGCTCAGGCGTCAACCGCGAATTGGTGAGATTGAACTGGCCTTTACGCACGACGATGTCGTCACGGTCTAGCGAGATAGTCGATCCTGGGTTAACGAGTACCAAGTGATCTCTCACGTCAATGCCTTCCTCACAGCCGCAGCCTTGTGGGCATCGGAACTTAAATGCAATGCCGTCGATTACGGCACTGGCTGCACTACCGGATCCGCTGGTGACTCGCGGTCCGCGAGATTAATGGTGCCCGGCAACATGCATCGAGACGATCGCCTGCTGTGGATCCAGACCCGACGGCCGCGTGCCGTTGGTGGTTCCGGGTGGCGCTTACTGGATTCTACTGCGCAACGCCGTCGAGAGTCGCTTGGTCGCGATGCACCGGGAGATGCGTGTTGATTGCCCAGTCCCGCAGCCTCAACCAGATAGTAAGGATGATCGCCAAAATTGCCAGGAGAGTGGCCGGGATTGCCGCGACCTGCCTTGCAGGCTGGTGAGGCACGTCCAGCCCGTAGGAATCTGTTGCGCCACATTCAGATTGTGCGACATCTCACCGTGCGCACCCATCTGGTTTGCCCAGGCCGTGGCAGCCGAACCGATGCTCGCGTTATTCAGCAATCCCCGCAGACCCGCGGCGAACCTGGCCTGATTGACGAGCGAATAGATCGTGTCAGAGGGGGCGGCGGATGCCGCGGTCACGGTGATCGGAGCAACCGCGCCGAGAGCGACGAACGCCGCACCGGGCTCAGCAGAAACGACGCTAATTCTCGCCATCGAGTGCCGCGGCCTTCGCGATCCGACTCGCCATTCCGGTGAAGATGATGCCGTGGAAGGGAAGGATCGAAAACCAGTACAGTCGCCCGCCGAGGCCGCGCGGAAAGAAGACGGCGCGTTGGCGATAGATCGAGCCGTTTCCGCCTGCCGGTTCCGCAGACATTTCCAACCACGCTCTACCTGGCAGCTTCATCTCCGCGCGCAGTCGCAGGCTGTGCCCCCGGTCGATGTTCTCTACGCGCCAAAAATCTAGAGCATCGCCCTGGTTCAACCGGGTCGGACTCAACCGTCCTCGACGCAGGCCGACTCCGCCGACCAGCTTGTCCATCCACCCTCGCACCGCCCAAGCCAAGGGGAACGAATACCAGCCGGCATCACCGCCGATACCCTCAATCACGCGCCAGAGCGCGGATACTGAGGCGTCAGCGCTCACCTCACGCACGTCCGTGAATACGGTGTGCCCGGTCCATTCGGGGTCGCTGGGAATGGGGTCGCTCGGCGCACCTCTGACCACGGAGTTCTGCCAGCTGGTCTCCACTTCGCCGTCGCGGACTCTCTCGAGCGCGAGGCGCACTGCCTCGCGATAGCTGGTGAGCCCTCCTTCAGGCTGTGGAATGAACTCGTCGATGCTGTGCTCGCGCACCACGCAGTCGTACTGAAGGGAGGCAATGATCGGGATCGCGAGAGCGCGTGGGATCGGCGTCACCAGATTGACCCATTGCGAGGCAAGCCACGGAGTGAGCACCGGAAGAGAAGCGATGGGGCGCTGCTTCAGGCCTGCTTCCAAGGCATAGCCGTTCATCATCTGCCCGTAGCGCAGTACGTCCGGGCCACCGATATCAAAGGTGCGATTTATGGCATCCGGCAGCTCTGCTGCGGCGAGCAAGTAGTACAACACGTCCCGAACGGCAATCGGCTGGATGAAGTTGCGAACCCATCGAGGTGCCGGCATATAGGGCAAGACTTCGGTGAGATGGCGGATCATCTCGAACGAAGCTGAACCTGATCCGATGACCACACCCGCCTGAAGCGCGACCGTCGACACTCCTGACCCCAGAATGATGCGTCCAACCTCAGCACGGGAACGCAGGTGAGGAGACAACGCGCCGTCAGGGTGCAATCCACCCAGGTAGACGATCCGCCCGACACTGGCCGAGGACGCGGTCTTTGCGAGATTGCTTGCGGCATGCCGTTCGAGCTGTTCGAACTCGCGATCACTGCCCATGGAATGAACCAGGTAATACAGGATGTCCACGTCAGTCATGGCAGGCTGAAGCGAACTCGCATCGAGCAAATCTCCTTGCACCACCTCGACATCCGCTGCCCATGGCACTGCGCTCAACTTGTTCGGGTCGCGCGCCAGCACTCGAACACGGTATCCGGCCGCGAGCAACCGCGGAACGAGGCGGCCGCCAATGTAGCCGGTCGCCCCGGTCACGAGGACTCTTTTAGACGCGCTCATTCACAAAGTCTAGAAATAGCCCCTGACAACCTTCCCAGTCTCAGATGAGCGCTTTGGTGTGCCACACAGTCTTGGTCTCGGTAAAAAACGTCACACGCTCGACAGAGGGTGCCGGGATGCCGTCCTCCGGTGCGAGCACCCGCTTGAGCGTGTCAGCCGCCGTGATCTGCAACTCGACCCAGTCCAGGAGCCCGGCTCCGGCGAGGTCGAGCGCGTTGACATCCGCGTGGCTGGCAAGCCACGGAGCCACCTCCGCGACGGAACCGGTCAAGACGTTGACCACTCCCCCGGGAACGTCGCTTGTGGCCAGCACCTCGCTCAGGCTGATGGCACTGAGCGGAAGCCGCTCGCTGGCGAGTACGACGATGGTGTTGCCGCTGACGAGCGCGGGAGCGATCACGCTGGCCAACCCGAGCAGTGAAGAATCCTGCGGCGCAATGATCGCGACGACTCCGGTCGCTTCAGGAGTGGAGATGTTGAAGTACGGGCCGCTGACCGGGTTACCGTTACCCGCAACCTGAACGTACTTGTCAGCCCAACCCGCGTACCAGACCCACACGTCGATGGCGTCGTCGACCTGTCGGTTGGCGACGGCCGCCGTGACACCCTCTGAAGCCACGATCTCCTCCACGAACTGCGCGCGGCGCCCCTCAAGTAGTTCGGCGATGCGGTAGAGCACCTGACCACGGTTGTAGCCGGTAGCGCCAGCCCAGCCGGCGGTCGCCGCGCGGGCTGCGACCACGGCATCCCGGGCATCCTTGCGGCTGGCTTTGGCTGCGTTTGCGAGGAAAGAACCCTTGGCAGAGAGCACCTCGTAGGTGCGGCCAGACTCGCTGCGCGGAAACTTGCCGCCGATGTAGAGCTTGTAGGTCTTGGGGATAGCGAGGCGGGTCATTTGGTGGCTCCCTTCTTGATGGACTTCTTCGTGGATGGGGTTTCGATACGCTCGCTGCGCGAACTACTCAACCCGCGTGGTTCGGAAGACCAGCCGCTCGACTGCAGATAGGCAGCGAGGCCGTGACGACCGCCCTCGCGGCCGTAACCAGACTCCTTATAGCCGCCGAACGGGCTGGCCGGGTCGAACTTATTGAAGGTGTTTGCCCAGACCACGCCAGCGCGCAGCTTGTCTGCAACGGCGAGGATCTTCGACCCCTTGTCACTCCAGATTCCAGCAGACAGTCCGTACGGGGTGTTGTTGGCCTTCGCGATTGCCTCTGCAGGAGTGCGAAAGCTCAGCACCGAGAGCACAGGCCCGAAGATCTCGTCCCTGGCGATGCGGTGACTGGTCGACACGTTTGTGAAGATTGTCGGGGCAAACCAGAAGCCCTTCTCGGGAATGACGCAGTCCGCGCTCCACCGCTCCGCACCCTCCTGCTCGCCGATGTCGCTCAGCGTGCGGATGCGGTCGAGCTGCTCGCGCGAATTGATCGCCCCGATGTCGGTGTTCTTGTCCAGCGGGTTACCCAGCCGCAGTGTGGACAGCCGCTGCTTGAGACGGTCGACCACCTCATCCTGGATGTTCTCCTGCACGAGCAGCCGCGAGCCAGCGCAGCACACGTGGCCCTGGTTGAAGAAGATGCCGTTGACAATACCCTCGATGGCCTGGTCGATCGGCGCATCATCGAAGACGATGTTCGCGGCCTTGCCACCGAGTTCAAGCGTGAGCTTCTTGCCGGTGCCAGCGGTCGACTTGGCGATCGCACGGCCAACCGCGGTCGACCCGGTGAACGCGACTTTGTTGACGTCGGGATGATTGACCAGCAGTTCGCCGGTCTCTCCAGCGCCCGTAACGATGTTCACGACACCGGCGGGAAGTTCGGCCTGCTGCAAGATTTCTGCGAAGAGCAACGCGGTGAGCGAGGTGGTTTCAGCGGGCTTCAGAACGACGGTATTACCTGCCGCGAGCGCCGGTGCAATCTTCCAGGCCAGCATGAGCAGCGGAAAGTTCCACGGGATGACCTGGGCGGCAACTCCGAGGGCCCGAGGGTTCGGTCCGAGGCCGGCATAGTCGAGCTTGTCTGCCCAGCCCGCGTAGTAAAAGAACCAAGCGGCGACGAGCGGAACATCCACATCCCGGCTCTCTTTGATGGGCTTGCCGTTGTCGAGGCTCTCTGCCACCGCAAGTTCACGAGCGCGCTCCTGCACCAGACGGGCGATGCGGAACAGGTACTTGCCGCGATCCCGGCCCGAGAGCTTCGACCAGGTGCGCTCGTAGGCGCGGCAGGCTGCGGCAACCGCGACACCCACATCCTTCGCGTTCGCGGTGGAAATCTCGGCGATCTTCTCCTCTGTGGCGGGAGAGATACTGGCGAACGGTGCGCCGTGGCCCTTCACGAACTGGCCATCGATGAAGAGGCCGTAGCTCTTCTGCAGGTGCA
>JBDTAD010000440.1:0-6876 GCA_039924815.1 Lacisediminihabitans sp. | reverse complement strand
ACCTGCTTCAGGATGCGCTGGCCTGCTGCGACACCTGCTGCGGTGTTGTCCTGACCGATGTAGGACATAACAGGCGTCTTGCTACCCACGGCCGGGTTCGCGTTGTAGGCAACCACGGGAATACCTGCGGCCAGCGCCTTTTCGGTCGGCGTCGTGAAGGCGGTCGGGTCGATGACCGGAACACCGATGCCGTCGGACTTCGCCGTGGTCGCGCTGTTCATGGCGTTCACCAGCTCAGAGACGATGGAGTTCGCCGATCCGGTCCAGCTGTAGCTGCATCCCAGAAGTGCACAGGCGTCTTCGGCACCGAAACGAGTCGGCGTGAAAAAGGAGTTTGTTGTCACGTGGTTGACGAGGGTGAACTTGTACTTCTTGTGACCGGGATACGTTCCGCCACCGCCACCGCCCGCCGAGGTCGACGCATCTGCAGTGCTCGTTCCGGTGCACGCGTCGAGCAGTGCGATCACAGTCGGCGCACCGATGCCCATAATTCCTATGTTGCGAAGCAGACGCCGCCGCGACAGCGCCAACCGCTCCGGGGCAACCTCAGTATCAAACTTCGTACTTTCAGACATCGTTTCCTCCTCGAATAAATATCTACTTGGTGCGTCGTCACGGCATTACAGCCGTATACCCTCACATCCCTTGGGCTGCCGGCGGGCAAGACGGCCCAGGGCGTAGACGCTCGATCGTGAACTCTGCAAGGAGATTCACGGAACCGCCATCGGTTCTGCATCACCTTGCATCTATCCACCTAGCCTCAGTACGGCCTGCCTAATGTGAACGGTAACATAGCCAGATTAGTCCTTGATTGTCGTGCTTTAGCTGGTTTTGAAGCTGGAGGTTTTCTGTTAATTTTTAGTCGCGGATGCGGGTGAGCGGGATCGAAGACATCGCGCGAGAACAGCGCTCTGGTCTGGTGCCTCGCACTCAGCGAAAGCACGCTGAATCAGGCGGAGGGTTTCGCCGTCGATGCTCGAACGACAAGCGTGGGAGTAATGGCG
The DNA here is from genome assembly GCA_039924815.1 of Lacisediminihabitans sp. Classification (GTDB taxonomy): domain Bacteria; phylum Actinomycetota; class Actinomycetes; order Actinomycetales; family Microbacteriaceae; genus Parafrigoribacterium_A. The sequence goes on along the minus strand of JBDTAD010000440.1, from coordinate 5,872 downwards.
TCCGCGTGTGAAATGACTTCGCCCTCCAACTCACGCATGAGTATTGCGATGGAACGCTTGCCCAGCTCGGCGAAGTCTTGCCGCACTGTGGTCAGCGGCGGCCAGAAGTGTGCGGCTTCCGGAATATCGTCGAACCCGACGATGCTCACATCCCCCGGAACATCGAGCCCTGCCTCGCGCAACGCGTGCATCAGCCCGAGCGCGATCTGATCATTCGAGGCGAAGACTGCTGAGAAGTCGCCTCGACGCACCAGCTCACGACCCGCGTGGTATCCGAACTCAGCGGTCCAGTCGCCCACGACCGGAGTGAGTTCCTCAAGAGCGTTCGCCTTCAGCTCGCCGAGGAATCCGTTCAGCCGGGCTGCTGCCTCGAACCAGTCCTGAGGACCGGCAAGGTGCACGATTCGGCGATGACCCAAGTCGATCAGGTGCCGCATCGCGGACTGCGCACCGGCGTATTGGTCGACGAACATACCGGGGCCATCGAACGCACCGGTTGCTTGCAGGGTGACGAAGGGAACGTCGATCGACATCCCGGTAATCGCCTCGAACACCTGCTGTTGCGGTGCGATCACGACGATCCCCTCGACGGCCTGCACACTCAAATGGTCGATAGCCGCAGCGAGCGAATCGGGATCCAACGCCTCAAGATTGGCGATCGACACATAGTAATCGGCAGCGCGCGCAGCTTCTTCGATCCCACTGATGCTGCTCATCGGCCCATACAGAGAGCCGCTGCCCGCCGCCAACACTCCGATCGTGCGTGATCGATTCGTCACCAGCATCCTGGCGGCGCGGTTGGGACGGTAGTTCAGCGTCTCCATCGCATCCAGAACTCGGTTCCTAGTCGCCTCACGCAGCGATGGATGATGATTGAGTACTCGCGAGACGGTCTGGTGCGAGACCCCTGCCAACCGCGCGACGTCGCGCATGCTGGCCAGCCTGCCGCTCTTGGGCTGGTCGGTCACGTTCACCCGCCTTTCGCGATGTGCACGATCGCTCCCCTTAGTACTTCCACTATTATGGCCGTGCCGCACGCTCCCCAGCTGCCGCGCACGGAAACGGTGTGCGTGACGTGTGGCTAGGAGCGCGGAGACCAACTCATCGTCGGCAACGAGGACCCGGAGGCACTAGCCGCGACGCTCAGCGGCAAATAGCACCCGACCAGACCGTTAGGGTTTTGGGATGGGCGCGCTGTTCTGATGGAGACTCGCGAAGATAGTCGCGCCAGAATCCACCCCACGGTTGGCGCTGACGGATGAGGCGACTCTTCACCTCGTCTTCGGCTCTGTTCTGGGGACTCCAGGCGGCCTTCCTCAATCCCGTCCTTGCCCTGCTGCTGGTCTCCCTCTTCAACGCAACCCCGCTCGAAGTTGGCTGGGTGCTCACGGTCTACAACGCGAGTGGATTCATCGCCTCGCTCGTGCTGCCGGCGTACGCAGACCGGCACAAGAACTATCTGCGTCCCATGCTCGCCTGCGGCATCCTGACACTCGCACTGGTCGTGATGCTCGCACTCACCACCTCGCTGCCCCTCGCGGTGATTGCTCTGGTCGTGTTTGGCGGACCTGCCGGAGTCGGGTCGTCGCTCTTGTTCGCCGACCTGAAGTCATCAGGCGCAGCCCCAGGACAGGTCGTCAACGCGCGCGCCATAGTGTCGTTCGCCTGGGTCGCTGGCCCACCACTGGCCACGCTTGTGATGGGGAGTTTCGGTAACCGATCCATCCTGCCGTTACTCATGGTGGTGGCCGTGTTCAACGTGGCGACGACGCTGCTGGGGATGGCTCGCGAGCGCAGGCGGCCCGTTGCATCCCGGCTTCGCACAGCGGATGCGAGCGAGCATCAGCCGATTCCGCGCCCGGCCTTAGTCACGATCGTCAGCGGTTTCACCGCGCTGCAAGCCACGAATAGCGCCGCCGTGGCCATCATGAGCCTGTTCGTGACGGATCGGCTTGGGTTACCTCTGCTCTGGGCCGGCGTCGCACTCGGAGTCTCAGCGCTGCTCGAAATCCCCGCTCTCCTGATCATCGGTCGACTCATCCATCGGGTCTCCAGCTACGCGCTCATCACCTCGGGGTGCATCGCCGGCATCGTTTACTACGCGGCGATGGCCCTCATCACGAGCCCGATCGAACTACTCGCGCTTCAAGTGCTCAACGCTTGGTTCTATGGCGTGGTCGCGGGGATTGGTCTCACCCTGTTCCAGCAGATCATCCGGCGGCCCGGGGTCGCATCCGGCCTGTTCACGAACACTCGTCGCGTCGGGGCGATCATCTCCGGGCCCATCATCGGCCTCGGCGCCACGACCTCGATGGGATACCAGGGAGTCTTCGCCATCTGTGCCGGCATCACCGTTGTGGCTCTGGTACTCGTCGAGTTCGCGCGCAGAAATGTGCACCGGATGCCGAGTCCGGCGCCAACGGGTATCGAATAGCCGAACCGCTTGCCTGCTCGTTCGTGCATCTCGTCGGGCACGACATCACACCAGGCGGTCGTAAAGTTCCTGAGACGCAGACACGTCGCCCAAGTGCTCGATGGACCATTGCTCGAGCGCTCTGAGCGGCTCGAGCAGCGTGCGGCCGGCATCGGTGAGCGCGTATTCCACGCGCACGGGCACCTCGGGGAATACCGTGCGACGCACCAGCCCGTCGCGCTCGAGACCCCTGAGAGTTTGAGTCAACATCTTCTGGGAGACGCCCTGCACGCGTCGAAGTAGTTCGGAGAAGCGTGCATCGCCCTCCCCCAGGAACCCCACGATGAGCACCGTCCAGCGATCACCAATACGGTCAAGGATGCGCCGGGTTGGGCAGCCGGCGTTATAAGGATTACCTCGGTACGCGGGCTCAGGATGAGTGGTTACCACAAAGTGCCTACTTCCCCTCGGCGAGATGCTCTCTTATAGTAACCACGGCGGCCCGTTCGGAGCCACTATTTCTAGGAAAGGCACTTAATGTCTCGCATTACCGTCATCGGCGGCACCGGCTACGCCGGATCAGCAATTGTCGCAGAGGCCGCTTCCCGCGGCCACGAGGTCACCGCCTACAGCCGTTCACTTCCGGAGTCGCAGACCCCAGACGTGACCTACGTTCAGGGTGATGCCTCAGACAAGTCGGCACTCTCTGCGGTCATCGATGGTGCGGATGTCGTGGTCAGCGCGCTCTCTCCGCGCGGGGCACTTACCGACACGTACCGCGAAGTTAACTCCACCATCGGGCGGCTCACCGACACTGCGAAAGCACCGCTGTTCATCGTGGGCGGCTACTCATCGCTCCGTCCGGCGCCGGGAGCACCACGCTTCGTGACGGACCTCAGCCATGCTCCAGTAGAAATCCACGCCGAACTAACCACAGTTTCGGCACTCATTGCCGAAGACCTCCCCGCCGCGTCTCCCACGCTCGACTGGGTGTTCGTGAGCCCGGCAGGAAAGTTCGGCTCCCATGCTCCCGGCGAGCGACTCGGCCGCTACCGAGTCGGCACCGACGTCGCCCTGCAGCCCGAAGACGGCGGAGAAATCTCCGGCGCAGACTACGCCCTCGGATTCGTTGACGTCATCGAGCAGAACGACCACCACCGCGCGCACATCAACCTCGCCTACTAGCGCGCAAGCGGGAGAAGGGACGCCGCCCGCCGGATTCATTCCGGCGGCGGGGTGTGTTGAGTTATCGGCGGGGTTCGCTTAGGCGTGACGGCGACGGTTCCAGCGAAGGATGTCGAAGGCTACGGCTGCGACGGAGACCACCGCTGCGGCAATCACCAGCGCGAGCCACGGAAGGTTAAGAACGTCACGTGCCACGAAGACGGCGACCCAGGTGGCGACGATTATCGCCGCGCTCGTGAGTAGCTGTTTCGGTGATCCCCAAAGACGCCGTTCCGCGATCACGTCGTCCTCGCGCGCGGCCCTCATCGGAGGAAAATCGGCCTTGTCGTCCATCACGGAAGCATCCCACAGCTGTCGTGAAAAACGAACCGGCTCACAGCCAGAACGCCGCAGACGGGCGCGTTACTCGCCGGTCACCTCGCCGTTTTGATCCAACTGAGTTTCGCCCTCGCCGCCCTCTCTGCCCCCGAACGGCCTACCATGATCGGCGAATTCTTCTCTGTAGAAAGACATTGACCAGTCACCCAGGTCTACACGCGCGCCAGTGCGCAGGACGCGTCCTACAGCCTCCGGATCCTCACCTGTCGGGGATGCGGGTTCGCTTGCCGAATCTGCTGGATCATGGATGTACAAAACGTACTCGTCGTCTTCTTCGTGGCGAATCTCGGCATGGGATGGTGCGAGCCCGTCCAATTTAAGGTGCATATCAGCGCCAGACCCGATCTTCGTGGTCGAATTCAGCAGATCGAACTCGCGAGGCTTGGCATCAGCCCCAAGGTCGGAACCGACTTTGAAGATCAACCGCGGGCGCCCTGCACCGAACTCTGCATCGGTAGAGCCAACGACGTCTTCTGTCTCGCCAGACTCGGGGGAACTGTTACTCGACATGTCACACTCTTCTTTCCACCAGCTCAGATCAGTCAGGGGCGGAAAACTTCTCCGGCTCGTCCATCATGATGTCGTCGATCCGTTATCCATGGTGGGCTCATCTGCGCTTCGCGCGCATGTTGCGCCGTGATGGGCCTGTTTAAAAGGTACTTCATGCGCGAGGACTTGTGCTGGGAAGACCACGGTCGGTCCAACGCACGACGCCGGAAGCGACAGCCCAGCCGCGCTCACGAAACGGAGGGTGCTCGCGACGAAGAGCGGAACCGGCCCGGTGCCGTGCCCCGCGAACGACTGAACGCTCGACTGAACGCGTAGACCGAGGTGTAGCCGACAGCAGCCGCAACCACCTCCAACGTCTCGTCGGTGTCGCGAAGGCGAAGCGCGGCGAGGTCCATCCGCCACCGCGTCAGGTAACTTGCCGGGGTCTCCCCAATCACTGCGAGAAAACGCCTCGAAAGAGTTGCCCGCGAGACGCTGAGAGAAGTTGCCAGCAGCCCCGTGGACCACGCGCGCCCTGGGTCGCCGTGAAGCAAAGTGAGGGCATCCGTCATGAGTGGGTCGCCAAGAACACCCAGCCAAGAAGGGTTCGCGGGCGCCGGGCGGGTCGATAGCCAGACTCGAAGTAACTGGACGAGCAGGATGTCTACCAGGCTGTTCATTACCACAGCGGAGGCAATCTGCGAGTGCGCCAACTCACGGGCGAGCAGTCGAACGGTGTCATCCAGCTGCCCTCCCGCATTGGTGGCTCGAATATGGACGACGCTCGGCAGCAACGAGAGCACCTGGGTCGTGACGGCGGGGTCGTGCTCGTATGCGGCACCAAGGATGTGGGTGTGAACTTCGCCCTCGCCAAAGCGAAGTACTTCCCCGGACCGGCGGGCTTCGGCGGCGATTGTCGAATCGCAAGACTCTGCGATGGCGCCGGGATGGCTGGTCAGGCTGTGTCCGGCACCGGTGGGCAAGAGCACAACGTCACCGGGCATGAGCTGACGCGGTTCCTCGCCCGGCACACCGAGCCAGGCTGTTCCGGCGGTCACCGCGTAGAACGCTGCGCCGGGAATATCGGTCCACCACACGCCCCAGGAATCGGTCGCTTCGATTCGCGCACCCAGCACACCTCGCACCCCCGACACCGTGAGCACGTCGGCGAGGATATCCATCCGTGAAGCTTAGAACGATCGACGCACCCACGCGCTGATATTGAGACAAATGGCTATTGATCTGCCTAAATAAAGCATCGTGTTGGCTTAGCAATGCTTCCTAAGCTGAAGGCCGCATTACTCGAACAGAAAGAAATCACATGAACATCGAAGGCCAGATCGCTCTCGTCACCGGATCCAACCGCGGCATCGGCCGCCGTTTCGTCGAGGAGCTTCTTGCACGCGG
>JBDTAD010000439.1:0-4571 GCA_039924815.1 Lacisediminihabitans sp. | reverse complement strand
TTCTGTCACGTCAGTATTACGAGTAGAAGGTTTCTAAATGGCACAGCAGTGGCGCGGAGTTCTGCGCGAGTACGCCGATCGACTGGACATTTCGGATGCCACGCCGATTATCACCCTCGGCGAAGGTGGCACCCCGCTCATTCCGGCTGCGGCGCTGTCTGCCCGCACCGGAGCGAAGGTGTGGGTCAAGTTCGAGGGCATGAACCCAACTGGTTCCTTCAAGGATCGCGGGATGACCATGGCTGTCTCGAAGGCGGTCGGTGAGGGTGCGAAAGCCATCATCTGCGCCTCGACCGGCAATACCTCCGCGTCGGCTGCGGCCTACGCCGCTCAGGCGGGCATCACCGCGGCCGTGCTCGTCCCGGAGGGCAAGATCTCAATGGGCAAGCTTGCCCAAGCGATCGCCCACAACGCTCAGCTGCTCCAGGTGCAGGGTAACTTCGACGACTGCCTCGAGATTGCGCGCGAGCTCGCCAAGAACTATCCGGTGCACCTGGTGAACTCGGTGAACCCCGATCGCATCGAAGGCCAGAAGACCGCGGCGTTCGAGGTCGTCGAGGTCCTGGGGGATGCGCCAGACTTTCACATCGTTCCCGTTGGCAATGCCGGAAACTACACGGCGTACTTCCGCGGCTACAGCGAAGAGCTTGAGCGTGGGGAGACCAGCAAGCTTCCGCACATGTTTGGATTCCAAGCTGCGGGCAGCGCCCCGATCGTGCGCGGCCACGTGATCAAGGACCCAGAGACAATTGCCAGCGCGATTCGCATCGGCAATCCGGCATCCTGGGCTTTGGCTACGGCCGCTCACGATGCCAGCAAGGGATACTTCGGCGCGATCGACGATGACAAGATCCTCGAGGCGTACCGCATTCTTGCTTCGGAGGTCGGCATCTTTGTTGAGCCCGCGTCTGCGATCAGCGTCGCTGGGCTGCTCGAGCGCTCCGAGGCGGGCAAGATCCCCAAGGGATCGACCGTTGTTCTCACCGTTACCGGCCACGGCCTCAAGGATCCGCAGTGGGCACTTCGCGCGGCAGATGGCTCCGACGTCACACCCACGGTCGTCCCGATTGACACGGATGAGATCGCCAGTGTACTCGGCCTCGCGAAAGTGAGTGCATGACCACTACCGCGCTGGCGTCGCTCGCGGGGCGTTCCGTCACGGTCCAGGTTCCGGCGACCACCGCGAACCTTGGCCCTGGCTTCGACACCCTCGGGCTCGCCCTCTCGCTGTATGACCGACTGGATGTCTCGGTGCGGCCAGAGCCTGGCGCAACCGTGCAGGTTCTCGGCGTCGGTGAAGGCGAGGTGCCAACGGACGAGAGCAATCTCGTCGTGAAATCTATCGCGCGTACCTTCGCTGCCTATGGACACGAACTGCCCGGCCTGAACCTGGTCGCACACAACTCCATTCCGCACGGCAGGGGACTCGGATCTTCCGGTGCGGCGATCGTCTCCGGCATTATGGCCGCCAAGGGTCTGCTCTCTGGCATCGTCGAGATGACCTCTAACGAGTTGCTCTCCCTCGCGACCGAGATGGAAGGGCATCCTGACAACGTTGCACCCGCGCTGTTCGGTGGCCTCACCATCGCCTGGACCACGGATGCCGGGCCACAGTTCAAAAAACTGATCGTGCATCGAGGCGTGTCGCCGCTGATCGCCGTGCCCCAGGGCACGATGTCCACCGAACTTGCCCGCAGCCTGCGTCCGCTGTCGGTGCCGCACGCGGACGCGATCTTCAACGTGTCGCGCTCCGCGCTGCTTATTGCCGCGCTCATCCAAAGCCCGGAACTACTTCTGGCCGCCACCGAGGATCGGCTCCATCAGAGCTACCGCGCGAGCGCCATGCCAGACACCGACTCGCTCATTACTGAGTTGCGTGCGAAAGGGCACGCCGCCGTCGTGTCGGGAGCCGGGCCGTCGATTCTTGTGCTCTGCAGCGACCCCGCCGAGAGGCTCGTTGCTGCGGAACTTGTGGCGCAACACGATGGCACGCCGTGGCATCCGCTGCTGCTCGCCGTCGACTTCAAAGGTGCTACAGTGATTGTGCACCCGGTAGAAAGCGCGACCTAGTCGAATCCCGGTGTGCATATCACAAGCAATCGCTCTATCACACACGCTCACTGTGCACCCGCTCAGAACGCGTAGCGATGTGCGAATAGCTCTCCTGTAGGGGTACCCGATTCTTGGGTGCTCGCTCACCAGGGGAAAGGAACCCTCTTCGTGACTGACCTCACTGTTCGCGCCGATCGGCCGGACTCGAGTGCCAATCTTGCTAGTCTCCGTGTTGCAGAGCTTCAAGCTCTCGCAACGGAGCTGGGCATCAATGGCGCTACCAAACTTCGTAAAGGAGAACTCGTGGACGCAATCTCCGAGATCCAAAATTCATCTTCTCGCTCGAAGGGTGCTGAGGCGCAGGCCGCCGAAGCTCCCGCGGCGGAGCGTGTTTCCACTGATGCCCAGGTGTCCGCACCTGGCGTCGTAAAGAAGCGTGCCTCTCGTCGGGCGTCGACCGCTGTGGTTGACACCACGTCCGCACCGGTGATCGACGTGTCGACCACCGCTCCGGCAGCGGATCCCGCAGCCAAGCAGGCACCAGTAAAGCAGGCCCCGGCAAAGCGGGCTGCCGACAAGCGGACCGCAGAGAAGCCTGCCGCGCAGGAAGCACCCGCAGCGGTAACCGCCACCGGGGCAGCTGCCGGTGATGCGACTTCCGCTGACTCAACTGCTACCGACAAGCCCGTTGCCGCGAAGGCTGCGACCCGCGGCCGCAAGTCGGCAGTGAACCACGCCAACCAGGGCGAGAGCGGCCTCGACCGTATCCCCGGGCAGGAAGCAGAGCGCGCGGCCCAGGCTGATGCTCAGCAGACCAACGGTCTCGACCGCATTCCCGGCCAAGAGGCAGAGCGTGCAGCCCAGGCCGACAACGCCCAAGGCTCAAACGACTCCGACGCTTCGCAGAGTGCAGGAAACGCTGATGAGGGCGATGGTGCCCAGCATTCGCGTAACTCCCGCAACCGCAACCGCAACCGCGGTGACCGGAGCCAGGGCGACCGTCAGCAGCAGGGTGACCGCCAGCAAGCTGATGAGCAGTCTTCCGGTGACGGCAACCGCAACAACCGCGGCGGCAATAACCGCAACAACGACCGCCAGCAGGGTGACCGGCAGCAGAGCGACCGCCAGCAGAGCGACCGCCAGCAGGGTGACTGGCAGCAGAGCGACCGCCAGCAGGGAGACCGGCAGCAGAGCGACCGCCTGCAGAACGAGCAGGATGGCGAGCGCAGCGGACGCAACCGATACCGCGACCGCAAGCGTCGCGGCTCAGGACTGGGCGACGACTTCGAGCAGGAGATCACCGAGGATGACGTGCTCATCCCGGTTGCCGGCATCCTCGATGTTCTCGACAACTACGCGTTTGTTCGCACGAGCGGTTACCTGCCGGGCAACAACGACGTCTACGTCTCACTCGGCCAGGTAAAGAAGTACAACCTGCGCAAGGGAGACGCCGTCGTTGGCGCCATCCGCCAGCCGCGCGAAGGTGAGAACCCCGGTCGCCAGAAGTACAACGCGATCGTCAAGATCGATTCGATCAATGGTCTGCCGATCGAGCAGGCGGCAGACCGTGTCGAGTTCGGCAAGCTCACCCCGCTGTACCCAACCGAGCGCTTGCGCCTCGAGACGGAGCCGGGCAAGCTCACCACCCGCATAATCGACCTCGTCTCACCGATTGGCAAGGGCCAGCGCGGCCTCATCGTCTCGCCGCCCAAGGCTGGCAAGACTCTCGTGCTGCAGGCCATTGCCAACGCGATCGCGAAGAACAACCCCGAGGTTCACCTCATGGTTGTCCTCGTCGACGAGCGTCCTGAAGAGGTCACCGACATGCAGCGCACGGTGAAGGGTGAGGTCATTGCCTCCACCTTCGACCGTCCGGCAGAAGACCACACCACGGTCGCAGAACTCGCCATCGAGCGCGCCAAGCGCCTTGTCGAACTCGGCCACGACGTCGTTGTGCTGCTCGACTCGATCACCCGTTTGGGCCGCGCATACAACCTGGCTGCTCCGGCATCCGGTCGTATCCTCTCCGGTGGTGTCGATTCGTCGGCACTGTACCCGCCGAAGCGTTTCTTCGGCGCCGCGCGCAACATTGAGGATGGCGGCTCGCTCACCATCCTCGCGACCGCGCTGGTGGAGACCGGGTCCAAGATGGACGAGGTCATCTTCGAGGAGTTCAAGGGCACTGGCAATATGGAGCTTCGCCTGTCGCGCCAACTGGCAGACAAGCGCATCTTCCCGGCCGTCGATGTCAATGCTTCCGGCACGCGCCGCGAAGAGATGCTCATGGGCGTCGACGAGACCAAGATCAACTGGAAGCTCCGCCGGGCACTCGCAGGGCTTGAAACCCAGCAGGCGCTTGAACTCGTTCTGACCCAGTTGAAAGACACCCAGTCAAACGTTGAGTTCCTCATGAAGATCCAGAAGTCGCTTCCAGGAGCGTCGGGCAGCAAGGAAGACTAAGTCGTGTTCGAGTCAGTAACCACCCTGCTGGCCGAGCACGAGGAGCTACAGGAACAGCT
>JBDTAD010000438.1:0-3232 GCA_039924815.1 Lacisediminihabitans sp. | reverse complement strand
GTCACGATGTCGAAGCCATCGATCAGGCTCTGGCGCAGGCGCGCGCAGCGTCGGATGTTCCGACCGTGGTGTTGGCGCGCACCATCAAGGCCAAGGGCGTGCCCGAGCTTGAAGACAAGAACGGTTGGCACGGTAAGGCCTTGCCGCCGGAGATGGCCGAGCGAGCCGTCGCCGCCTTGGGAGGCCGGACTGACTTGCGGGTCTCGACAACTCATCCGGAGGATGCAAGCCCAGCAATAATCGCAGACCAGACCGTCCCGATAGTCCTTCCGCGGTACGAGCTGGGCGAGAAGGTTGCCACTCGAGTCGCATTCGGTGCGGCTATTGCGGCCCTCGCAGCACGTCCGGAAGTTGTCGTGGTCGACGGGGAGGTGGGCAACTCCACCCACGCGGAGGATTTCGAGAAGGTCGCCCCTGAGCGCTACTTCGAGGCTTACATTGCTGAGCAGCAATTGGTGGCAACCGCGGTCGGGTTGGCGGTGCGCGGCTACGTTGCGTTTGCGTCAACGTTCGCCGTGTTCTTCTCCCGAGCGTTCGATTTCATTCGGATGGCCGGAATCTCCCAGGTGAATATTCGGTTGGTCGGCTCCCACGCCGGGGTGGAGATCGGCGAAGACGGACCCTCCCAGATGGCGTTGGAAGATATCGCGTCGCTGCGCGCGGTGCACGGTTCCGTGATCTTGTATCCTTCCGATGCCGCCTCTGCAGTGCGTCTGACCGCGCTGATGGCCGACACGCTCGGCATCGTGTATCTGCGCACCACGCGCGGGGCCTATCCGGTGCTGTATGGCCCTGACGAAGACTTCGTCGTCGGCGGCTCGAAGACTCTTCGCTCCAGCGCCACCGATCAGGTCACCTTAATCGGTGCGGGAGTGACGGTGCACGAGTGCCTGGCGGCGGCCGAGCAACTGAAAGACGCTGGCATCGACGCTCGAGTTATCGACCTGTATTCAATTAAACCTCTCGACAGGGACAGCGTGATTAAGGCCTGCCGCAGCACGGGCGGACGTATCGTCGTGGCCGAAGACCACTACCCCGAAGGTGGCATCGGCAGTGCCGTACTGGAAGCCCTCGCTGATGCCGACGTGCCCGCGCTACAGGTCAGACTGCTCGCCGTAAAGGATCTACCGACCTCGGGAAAGCCGGCAGAGCTACTGGATGCCGCCGGTATTTCCTCCTCGCACATTGTCGCCGCAGCGACAGAGCTAGTCGGCCGCAAGTAGGTCAAGAAGTAAGAAAGGAAAACAATGGCATTACCAAGAACAAAACTCCTCAAGAAGGTTGAGGTGGCTACCGGAACGATGTCTTTCTCTTTCGAGAAGCCAGCCGGGTTTGAGTACAAGGCGGGCCAGTTTGCGGACTACACCCTGTTGGATCCTCCAGAGACTGATGCCGAAGGCAACATCCGTGGCTTCACCCTCTCGAGCTCACCGTTTGAACCCACTCTGATGGCTACGACGCGCATGCGAGACACCGCGTTCAAGCGCGTACTGCGGGATCTGGCAATCGGTACCGAGCTGGAACTGGACGCTCCGTACGGGTCGTTCACCCTGCACAACAACCTCACACGTCCCGCAGTGTTCCTTACCGGTGGCATCGGAGTGACTCCCGTTCGAAGTATTGCGCTGCAATCCGGACACGACGCAACCGGCCACAAGATTTTTGTGTTCTCCTCGAACAACCGTCCCGAGGATGCCGCTTTCCTAGACGAGCTCAGTTCTGCCGCCTCTGCAAATGAGAACCTCACCTTCGTGCCGACGATGACCCAACCGGAACGATCCGCACAGGAATGGAGCGGTGAGACTGGGCATATCGACAAAGCCTTGCTCTCCCGCTATGTCAGTGATCTGACCGCGCCGATCTATTACCTGTCCGGCCCCGCGGTCATGGTCACGGCGATGCGCAGCCTGCTGAGCGAAGCAGGAATAGATGATGACGACATCCGCACCGAGGAATTCACCGGATACTGAATCTGCGTCGCGTCACGGTGAGCGCGGTCAACGTCGGCCTGAAAAATTGTCTGGGTCAGAGCCACCCGCAATACGGGCGACGCCCGCCCTGGAGTGGGCTCCCCCTCTCTGCAGAATCGCACTGATGAGGTCGTGCTGCCGGGCATCGGTCGCTATGCAATCGGTACAGACATTAACGAAGCCGTCACATTTTCGACCGACGGATGGCCCAGCTTGGAAAGGCTTCAGTATGGTTGCACGGTATGAGAGCCACGCGAGCGTTCATGCCAGTGTTGGGCTGTAGCCTGCTCGCATTCATGCTGTCGGGCTGCACTCCTAATACCTCCGATTCCCCGGCCACCCCAGCATCATCAGCGATGGCGACGCCCGGAGCAGCGCCCGCGCCAACGACATCCGCGACACCATCAGCTGCCCCGCAGAAGGCAGCCTTCACCATTCCCAGTGACTGCCATAACCTCGTCAACGCCGCGACTTACTCGGCAGTTTTCGCGGGCACTCCTCTGAATGACCCCCGGGTGGTGAATCCCGGGGAAGCAGGTCCCCTGCAACCTAAGACTGCGCCATCAGGCGTAACCCCCGAAGTAGTCTTGGCGAGCGCAACCCAGCTTCGCTGCGTCTGGCGTGACCCTGGCGCCGACGTAACCTATCTCGAGGCGACGGTCGCGACCGTTGACCCCGCAGTTGCGAGCACGTATCTTGATGCGCTGGCCGCGCAGGGATACACGTGCAAGCAAGCTAACGGCGGCCGCCAGTGCCAGCTTGTCGCGCCTAACACGCAGTACCCCGTCGACGATGCTCATACGGTGCTTCTGCGCGACACGGTCTATATCTACGTTGGGCAGTCAAACTTCAAGACCACTAACCTCATGGGATCGATCGCAACAACGATCTGGGGTTAGCGCTGACCTGTCGTGAGCGTGAGCGCAGCCAACGCCGGGGGAAGCAGGCTGCGCTCACGCATCTCTGGACTACTCGACGGCGGCAAACTCCAGCGTCGGGTAATCCAGGTAGCCCCGCTCGTCGCCACCATAGAAGGTGGTGCGATCGGGAGTATTCAGCGGTGCGCCAGCCTTGAGTCGCGCCACCAGATCCGGGTTGGCGAGCACGAGGCTGCCGACGGTCACGACATCCGCTAGACCGTTCTCGATGTCGCGCACGCGCGCTTCGAGGAGACTGCCGGCACGGTTGAGCAGCAGGGTGTTCGGCCACAGATCGCGCAGTTCGCGCAGCAACACGTCATCGCCGGACGCGATGTGCAGGTA
>JBDTAD010000437.1:0-2636 GCA_039924815.1 Lacisediminihabitans sp. | reverse complement strand
ACCAATGATGCACGACCTGCTTGTAGCTGAAACGCAGCACGCGATAACCGAGAGCACTCAGTCGAGCATCCCGCCGACGATCCGCTTCGAACCGCTCCGGGTCGGCGTGGTAGGCGTATCCATCGATTTCGATCACAAGTCGGGTACCTATGAGCATGTCGACGCGCCCCACGCCCGGAATCTTCACCTGTAAGCGTGGTGTGATGCCGAGTCGGCGCAGTCGGAATCGCGACAGAGACTCGGTGATCGATTCCGACTTGCCATCGACATCCGCGAGGAGCAGTGTGAGGTCTTCAGGGAGCGTGGCAATTATATTGAGCCACTCTTCCATCGTGAGTTGCTGAAGGCGTAACGCGGAATCCACAGCCGCGACTACCCATTCAGGGCTCTGGCAGAGCACCATATCTGCCAGGCAGTGGCGCACATCAAGACAGAAAGCGGATCCGGATGCACCGGAGTCGTTCCAGCGCACCGTGACGCCCGGCGAGGGCAGTGTCGTGAGCCGAACGGTCTTGTCAGATTTACTTCTAAGGCGAGCTGCGTTCGGTGGCACCGAGACGTGGAGATGCTCGCCTGAGCGGACAAGCAGTCCAAGCCGCCGAGCGCCTGACGTGCAGCTCAGCCGTCCGCCCACGCGTGCGGCCTGCTGATCTGGCTCAGGTGTGCTCGGGAGACAGTACCAGCCCTGTCGCACTCGGATGATCGCGCCGGTGGATACCGCTGCCGTCAAGAAATGCTTGCTCCATCCTGCTGAACGAAGCTGATGCGTCGCGACAAGCCCGCCATGGCGGGTGATGTAATTTTCGAGGTTCATCCGTCGATGCTCCGGGAGCGGCTGCGCCGTCGAGGGGTCGATCGTCAATCTGTGGACAGCTCGTCGATTCCCGCCCAAATGAAGGAGTGGAGCCGCCTGTCTCCCGCAGCGGCGGGGAGGTGCACCCACTGGGAGCGCTCTACTCCTTCATTTGGGCAATCACAGGCAGGCGGGCGGCCGCGCGGTGGGTGAGGGGCAGGTGGGCGGCCGGCGGTGGGCGAGGGACAGGCCGGCTGGTCGAGTGGTTAGGCGTGCAGGGCCGCGTTGAGCTGGATGCCGCCGGAGCGGGGGAGCGCCTCCACGGCGCCGGTGAGTGAGTTGCGCCGGAACAACAGGCCTGCAACGCCGGAGAGCTGCTCGGCTTTGACCGGCCGCGGAGCGCCATCCGTGCCGCTCCCGTCGAGGAGAAGGACCTTCGTGCCGGCCGTCACGTAGAGGCCGGCCTCCACCACAGAGTCGTTGCCGATCGAGATACCGATGCCGGAGTTCGCGCCGAGCAGGGCCCGTTCGCCGATAGCCACGCGCTGCTTGCCGCCTCCGCTGAGGGTACCCATGATGGATGCGCCGCCGCCGATGTCCGAACCGTCTCCGACCACGACACCCTGCGAGATGCGTCCCTCAACCATGGATGCACCCAAGGTTCCCGCGTTGAAGTTCACGAAGCCCTCGTGCATGACGGTGGTGCCTGGCGCCAGGTAGGCACCGAGGCGCACGCGTGACGCGTCGGCGATGCGCACCCGATCCGGCACGACGTAGTCAATCAGGCGCGGAAATTTGTCGATACCGTGCGCCGAAATGCCGGCGCGCTGCAGTGCAGGGCGCAGTCGCGTGAAGTCCGCGGGGAGCATTGGCCCGGCCGTGGTCCAGGCAACGATGGGCAGGTGGCCGAAGATCCCGTCGAGGTTGATCGAGTTCGGCAGCACCAGAAGGTGACTGAGCAGGTGCAGGCGCAGGTAGGCATCCGAAGTGGATGTGGGTGCGGCGTCCAGGTCGATCGAAATAGTGACGAAGTCCACGCGTACGTTGCGACGCTCATCGTCACCGGTGAGTGCCTCTAGCTCCCGCGGCGCGATATACGGGTCGCGGCCAGCAGGCAGTGCGCCGAGCGCGGGGGAGGGGAACCAGGTGTCAAGCACGGTTCCATCGGCGGCGATGGTCGCGAGGCCATAGCCCCAGGCAGCACGTTCACTCATACGCCCAGAGTACCGAGTGCGGGGCGGCGCCCCTGCCGGTCGATAAACTTGCCGTCATGCCCGCAGCCTCGCTCGATCTCTCCGCGACCTCCATCGATATCACCAAGCAGCTCTGTGACATCGAGTCGGTGTCAGGAAACGAAGCTGCGCTCGCGGATGCCATTGAGGCTGCCCTCGCCGGGCGCGATCACCTCGAGGTGCTTCGAGACGGTGACGCGCTCGTCGCCCGCACCTCCCTTGGACGCAGCACCCGAGTGGTCATTGCCGGTCACATCGACACGGTGCCACTGAACCACAATCTGCCGACGAGGTTCGAGACGATCGACGGGGCGGAGTACCTCTGGGGGCGGGGCACCGTAGACATGAAAGCGGGCGTGGCCGTTCAGCTCAAGCTCGCAGTCGAGCTTGTAGAGCCCACCGTTGACGTGACCTGGATCTGGTACGACCACGAGGAGGTGGCCTCCGAGTTGAACGGACTCGGCAGGCTCGCGGCGCATCATCCGGAACTCTTCGCGGGGGACTTTGCCATTCTCGGCGAGCCCACCAACTCCACGGTCGAGGGCGGCTGCAACGGCACCGCCCGGATCGAACTGCGCACGGTGGGGGTGCGCGCACACTCTGCACGGGCC
>JBDTAD010000436.1:0-3002 GCA_039924815.1 Lacisediminihabitans sp. | reverse complement strand
AATGGTAGCGGCACTGCTCATCTTCGGGCTCCGAACTGCGACGAGGGTATGGAGGCGTGCCCCCACAATGGGTGTCATGCCTGCCGATGAAACTAAAGCAGCAAACAGAGGGTTCTGTCCACGCCCCAACTTGGGGCTGTGGATAACCTCGTCGTCAGATCGATGAGGCTGGATACCTTGCAGCATGCGCTGGGACAACCTGTTCGATGATCTCGAGAGTCAACTCGAACACGAGCTGACGGCAGAGGAAATCGACCTGCGCGCTGAGGAAGAGCGACTGCGGCTCGCCCGTATGTCCCTGAGGGACCGCATCGTAGCTCTGCACGCCCACGCCACTGAGAACAGTGCTTTAGGGCGGATTCGGATGCGGATGACGGATGAAACAACGCTCGATCTGCGTCCGCTTTCGTTCGGCAAGGACTGGTTCTCCGCGGAGTTCGTTGAAGTTTCACAGAGACATCAGAAGTGCATCGTACCCATCGCTGCGATAACGGGTCTGCTCCTCCAGCGGGCTCAGGTCGAGCCCAGCCTGATCCCGCCTGCTGGGCAAGAGAGCTCCCTCTCGGCCAGGCTTGGACTCGCATTCGTACTGCGCGATCTGTGCAGGCGGCGGGCATCCATCGAACTTCGGCTTCTGACGGAGGTCGTGCGCGGCACGATTGACCGAGTCGGTCGCGATCATCTTGACCTCGCGGTGCACGAGCCTGGCTCGCCACGGCGGGAGGCCGAGGTGAGTCACTATCGCGTCGTGCCCTTTAGCCAGTTGCTCCTCGTGCGCACCTAACGACCTGGCTGGGTGGCGAGGAGCGAACGTACCTTGCGCTGCGGCTAGTGCGATGCTGCTAGTACTGAACCGCGCCGTGCGGAGTTGCGCCGTGTTGAGGTGCGCCGTGTTGAGGGGCGCCGAACAATTCGGGTAGGTCGGCATATTGGGACTGGTTCCACAGGCTGAGTCGGCGCGACTCTTCGTATTTCGCTTCGATGTAGGACTCAAGCACGCTGCGTTCAACGCGCCAGTGACCGCTCGCGCCCACCTTAATGGCGGGAAGTTCTCCCGAGCGCACAAGAGCATAGGCCTGGCTGGCAGACACGTTGAGAATGTCCGCAGCGTCGGTGAGCGTCAGGAAGCGGCCAATGGTTCCCGCGGACTCAGTCTCGTTCATCCCTTGATTATCGGTGAGTGGGTCTACGTCAGACGGGGGTGTGGATAACTTTCTCGCCCGGCTCCATGACTGATGACTATGGAGCGAGCATCCTCACGCAAAAGTCGGGAGACGACGGATGAAAAGCAGTAGCAGCGCTGAGCCGAAAGAACGTAAGCCTAGATCGTTTTGGTTCGATCCGCGCTTCGGAATCGGCATCGCTCTCGTCGTGGTCTCCGTGCTTGGGGTGTTGGGCATCGTTGCTACGGCCGACAACAGCGTGCAGGTCTTTGCCGCACGATCGGCTTTGTCGCCTGGAGACAGAATCGATGTCACCGACCTGATTGCCAAGAGCGTAACGATCGCGGATGTCGATGCGAAATACCTCATGGCGTCTCAGCTTCCCACTGACGGCCTCGTCGTCACGCGCACGATTTCTGCAGGCGAATTGGTTCCCACCTCGGCCGTCGGCGCTACCGCGGGTACAAGGGTGGCCTCCGTCGTCGTGACCGTGCAGGGTTCTCTGCCCAAGTCCGTCATTGCGGGTGCCGTTGTCGACCTGTGGTCCGCCAGCCAGACGGAGGATCGCAGCTTCGGTCCACCCACCGTGCTCGCCCCAGCGGCCACAGTGGTGAGGGTCGTCACGTCCGATGGAATTGTTGCCAGCCAGAACAGCGGCGCTGTTGAAGTGCTCGTGCAGCGGTCACGACTCGCCAGTGTGCTGGAGGCGATCGCAAACGAAGATTCGGTCTCGCTTGTTCCGGTCAGCCTCCCCGTGAAGGGGTAAACGTGCCGAGAATTGCGCTCGCCATGACGATCGAGCTCGAAGAGCGGATAGCGCAGGAGTTGAGCGACAACGGGTACACCATTGTTGGGCGCTGTAGCAGCGCCGATGAGCTGTCCTCCGTGTTGTCCGTTGCGCAAGCCGAGCTGGCCCTGGTGTCTGCCGCGCCCCGCTATCTGAACGAGCGGCTGTTGGCCGAGAGCGATGCTGCGGGGGTGAGGCTGGTCGCCGTGATCGGATCGGATGCGGAACGCCGACACGCGGCATCCGTCGGGCTATACGAAACGGTCGATATCGATGCTCCCTGGCGCGAGATCGAATCGGTGCTGATCAACGGCCCAGTGGCCGCCACGGCTCTCGAGGCCGAGCACTCCGTCCAGCACGGCGGCGTGATCGCGGTGTGGGGGCCTGCTGGCTCGCCAGGGAGAACAACTCTCGCCATCAATATCGCCGCGGAGATCGCTGCCCAGGGCTATTCCGTGGCGCTCGCCGACGTCGACACTCACAGCGGCTCGATCGCGCCCGCCCTCGCCTTGCTGGATGAAGCACCGGGCTTTGCGGCAGCGTGCCGCCTCGCCGGCGCAGAGAGCCTGACGCAGCAGGAGCTGGAACGCATTGGTCAGCGGTACCTCTCGGCCCATGGCAGTTTCTGGGTACTCACCGGGCTCGGCCGGGCGAACCGCTGGCCGGAGCTCTCCTCCGATCGAGTGGTCAAGGCCGTGCGCCAGTGCAGGCAATGGGTGGACTACACCGTGCTGGATACCGGATTCAGTCTCGAGAGTGACGAGGAGATCTCGAGTGACCTCTTTGCTCCGCGGCGTAATGCGGCAACGATTGCTGCGTTGCGCGAGGCGGACCATGTCGTCGCTGTTGGTTCGGCCGATCCGGTGGGACTTTCTCGCTTCCTTCGAGCGCATGTCGATCTGTTAGAGACGATCGAGACCACCAGGGTGACGGTGGCGATGAACAAGATCCGCGCCAGCGCAATCGGGCTTAATCCTTCAGCGCAGGTTGCGCAGACGCTGCAGCGCTTCGGCGGGATCGAGGCTCCGGTACTGGTGCCGAACGACCAGGTC
>JBDTAD010000435.1:0-14913 GCA_039924815.1 Lacisediminihabitans sp. | reverse complement strand
GGCTCCGCCGGAACCTCTGGTGCTTCCGGAACCTCGGGCGAGAACAAGTCTTGCTTGCGGATGCGACCGCCGACGCCCGTTCCGGAGATCGATCCGAGATCAATTCCCTTTTCGTTGGCGAGTTTGCGCACCAACGGCGTCACGTAACCAGCATTCGCTGAGTATGCGGGTGCCGACGCTGGTGCGGCCGGAGCCTCAGCAGCAGATGCCGGAGCTTCAGCTGCCGGAGCTTCAGCTGCTGGAGCTTCAGCTGCAGGAGCGGCCGGCGCATTCGCTCCTTCGGCAACGGGTTCGTGATTGGCCGGAGCTTCAGCAGCAGGAGGTGCGAACGACGATGCCGGTTCGGCCGGTGTCGGTGCTTCATACGTTTCTGGAATAGCAGATACCTCCGGGGCGGGTGCCTCTTGCTCCGGCGCAACTTCAGCAGCGGGTGCCTCCGCAGCGGGTGCCTCCGCAGCGGGTGCCTCAGGCTCGGACGCGCTAGCGGCATCCGACCCGTCGCCGATAGTCACGAGCGCAGTGCCGACTTCAACTGTCTCGTCTTCGGCGACGAGGATCGCTTCGATTACGCCTGCGACCGGTGAGGGAATCTCGGTGTCAACCTTGTCGGTAGAGACCTCGAGCAGGGGCTCGTCTACCTCGACGCGATCTCCCACCTTCTTCAACCAGCGGGTAACCGTGCCCTCGGTGACGCTCTCCCCGAGCGCCGGGAGGTTGACGGATTGGCTCATCAGTGATGCTCCTTACAGCAGTCTTGAGTGTTGTTCTAGCTTAGTTCGGCTGGCTGGTTTAGGCGGCATGAAGCGGCTTACCCGCGAGGGCGAGGAAGGCTTCTCCGAGCGCTTCGTCTTGGGTGGGGTGTGCGTGGATGAGTGGCGCGATGTCTTCGGGATAAGCCTCCCAATTCACGACGAGCTGTGCTTCACCAATCAATTCACCGACGCGAGCGCCGATCATGTGTACACCGACGACGGGGCCGTCGTTGACCCGGACGACCTTCACCATGCCCGAAGTGCCGATGATGTGGCTCTTTCCGTTACCCGCAAGGTTGTAGTCGTAGCTCGTGACCTGATCGGTGCCGTACTGGTCCCTGGCCTTCGCCTCGGTGAGTCCGATGGATGCGACCTCCGGGTCAGAGTAGGTCACCTTGGGAATGTTTACGTCCGCAATGACCTGTGGGTTGAGACCCGCGATTTCCTCCGCAACGAAGATTCCCTGCTGGAACCCGCGGTGTGCGAGCTGCAGGCCTGGAACGATGTCACCCACCGCATACACGCCGGGAACGTTGGTCGCGAGGCGCTCATTGGTGAGGACGAAACCGCGATCCATGGTGATGCCGACCTCTTCGTAGCCGAGCCCGGACGTGGACGGGCCGCGACCGACGGCAACGAGAAGGAGCTCTGCCTCAAAGGTCTGGCCGTCTTCGAGAGTGACAACGACGCCTTCGTCGTTCTGGGTCACGCTCTGGAAGCGCACCCCGAGGCTGAAGTTGATGCCGCGCTTGCGGAAGGCGCGCTCGAACTGCTTGCTGATGGCCTCATCTTCGTTGGGGACGAGATGCGGCAGAGCTTCGATGATCTGCACCTCGGCGCCCCAGGACTTCCATACGCTGGAGAACTCGACGCCAATGACTCCGCCGCCCAATACAGCGACCTTCTTGGGGACGAAGTCGAGTTCGAGAGCCTGCTCAGACGTGATGACCCGACCGCCGATCTCGAGGCCCGGAAGGGAGCGTGAATATGAGCCGGTCGCGAGAACCACGTTTTTTCCCACGATGGTGTCGTCGCCAACCTGCACGGTGGTGGGGGAGACAAGCTTGCCTTCGCCCTCAATCACGGTGATGCCGCGCGACTTGATGAGCCCGACGAGGCCTTTGAATTTGCTAGAGACGATACCTTCGCGGTAGCTCGTCACGGCCGAGATGTCGATGCCCTCAAAGCTTGAGGTCACGCCGTACTTTGCAGATTCGCGCGTGACATCCGCAACCTCTGCTGAATGCAGCAATGCCTTGGTGGGGATGCAGCCGACATGGAGACAGGTGCCACCGAGCTTCCCCTTCTCGACCAGACCGACAGAGAGCCCCAACTGGCTTGCACGAAGCGCTGCTGCGTAGCCGCCGCTTCCTGCTCCGAGAATGACAATGTCAAAGTTCTGTTCGGACACCAGGCTTGCTCCCTAGGTTCATCAGGATATCTTTCGGCGCGTCCCCCGGATGGGCGGAAGGCCGTTACAGCGAGAGGTTTTCTTGCCATAACGACCTTACTACGCGAGGGAAATATCCTCTGCAAGTCGAAGCAGCGCACGCACGGCTACTCCGCTCGCGCCCTTGCCGGTGAAGCCATATCCGCCCCCGCTGTTATTAGCAGGTCCGGCTATGTCGAGGTGAGCCCACGGAATACGACTCTCGGGCTCTCCCTTCCTCGGGCCTACAAATTCCTGGAGGAACAGCCCAGCCAACAGCATTCCGCCCGCTGTACTGCCGATCTTGGCGTTGGCGATATCGGCGATGTCCGAGTTGATGAGAGCGCGCAGTTCTGACGGCAGCGGCATGGGCCAGAATAGTTCGCCCGTCTCCTTCGCAGCAGTAATCACCTGCGCCACAAGCTCCGACTCACCCATGAGACCCGCGTAACGGTTGCCCAGAGCTACCCGAGCGGCACCGGTTAGCGTTGCAACATCGATGATTGCGTCGGGAAATTCCTCGCTCGCGGCGACCAATCCGTCGGCCATAACCAGACGGCCTTCGGCGTCGGTGTTCAGTACTTCGACTGTGCTGCCACCGTGGATGCGAAGCACGTCACCGGGGCGAATGGCGGAGCCCGACGGCATGTTCTCGGCGATGCAGAGCCATGCGGTGATGCGGATATCTATGCCAAGCTTCGCGGCAGCGATCGTGACGGCCATCACCGTCGCGGCCCCCGTCATGTCATATTTCATTCCCACCATTCCGGCAGGTTGTTTCAGCGAAAGTCCGCCAGTGTCAAAGGTGATTCCCTTCCCGACCAGTGCGAGGTGACGCGTCGCCCCGGCTGGGCTGTAGCTGATCTTCACCAGTCGCGGTCCACGAACAGATCCTTGGCCGACTCCGAGGATGCCTCCGAAGCCGCCCGCGACGAGTTCATCGTGCTCCAGCACATCGACACGGACCGGCGCATCTGTGGCGAGTGTTCGTACGGCGTCCGCAAAAGTCTCCGGGTACAAATCCGAAGCCGGCATGGAGACGAGATCTCGCACGCCGTGCACGGCTTCCGCAACGATGCCCGCGCGGGTGAGGATCCCGGTGGCGTCCGCGTGGTCACTGAGCACGGTGATGCTCTTGGCTGGCAGACCCGAAGAATCCCGTGACAAGACCCGGTAGTCCGTGTATGAATAGGCACCGAGCGCGGCGCCCTCGAGCACTGCAAGCACTTGCGGGGCAGTGGTGGCAGGCAGCGCAAGCGCGATCGAGTCGACCCCTGTTAGCTGGCGTGTTGCGGTCCCTGCTGCATACCGCAGCACGTCCGGCGTGATGTCTGCCTGCCCGAGGCCAAGCAGCGCAATGCTCTTGGCCATCGTGCCAGCAGGCGCACACCGGCGTACCTCATCGACCGCCCCCGTCACGCCGAGTGCAACAAGCGCGGTAGTCGAACCGTCAAAACCGTCGAGCTCCGCCAACAGGACAGGCCCGTTCTTTGTCTTCGCCACCGGCAATACGAGTACATCCGTCGCCGTCAATGATGGGGGAGTGGAAGAAAGTTGCAGCATCGGAACGGTCATGCAGCCATGTTAGCTTCGGCCTGCGGAGCGCCAGCGCGACCGTCACCAACCTGTTCGCTGTGGGCATCATCAAACTACTTCTTGTCGCCGGTGTCCCCGTTGCGCCCCGGTTAGAGTGGATTAATGCACGATCCTGCTGAACTGTACGAGTTCAACCCCGACCTCTCCGACGTGCCCGAGGGCCTCAACCTCGTGGCAGGCGTTACCGGGTTCACTGATTCCGGCGCCGCGGTGACTCAGTTCACTGACTATCTGCTCAACACGCTTGATCACAAGGTTGTCGCCAGCTTCGCTACTGATGCCCTATTCGACTACCGTGCTCGCAGGCCGCTCGTGCATTTCGACGAGGATCACCTCAGCGACTACACACCGGCGAAGCTGGCCCTGTATCTGGCGTCAGACGAGATCGGGCAGCAGTTCCTGTTTCTCACCGGCTACGAGCCCGACTTCAAATGGGAAAGTTTCTCCGAGGCGATACTTCAGCTCATTCAGAGGTACAAGGTCAAGTCAACGACGTGGGTGCACGCCATTCCGATGCCGGTGCCGCACACTAGACCGATTGGTGTCACGGTCAGCGGCAATCGCAGCGAACTGATTGACTCCATGTCGATCTGGAAGCCAAACACTCAGGCTCCAGCCAACGTACTTCACCTCGTCGAGTATCGCCTCTCAGCGTTGGGGCATCCGATTGCGGGGTTTGTGCTCCTCATCCCGCACTACCTTTCTGATACTGAATACCCGGATGCTGCGGTCAAAGCGCTTGAGGTGATCAGCGCGGCTACCGGATTGATCTTCCCGACCGATTCGCTTCGCGCTGAGGGCCGCGAGTTCATCACGAAGATCGACGCACAGGTCGAGACGAACCAGGAACTGGCGCGACTTGTCGGTGCGCTGGAGCAGAGGCACGACTCCTATATGGAGGGCAATCCGCTGCGATCCCCGTTGACCGACGGCGACGGAGCGCTTCCCACCGCAGACGAGATCGCAGCGGAGCTTGAGAACTTCCTCGCGAGCCGTCGAAATGGTGAAGACGACTCGCAATCCTGACGAGCCTTTCCGCGCTCGCGTAACGAACATTTAGTGGACGCATGAACTCGGCTCGGTCTTGGACTATCTGGGCGATAGCGATGTTCGCCTACATCATCGCCGTGATGCAGCGCACGTCGTTGGGAGTCGCGGGCGTTGACGCGACGCAGCGCTTTGATGTCTCGGCATCTGCACTGTCCAGCCTCACGGTAATACAGCTCATGGTGTACGCCGCGTTGCAGATTCCGGTTGGAGTCATCCTCGATCGAGTAGGACCTAAGCGGCTCATCGCTAGCGGGGCACTCCTCATGATGATGGGGCAGGTGACGCTCGCATTTGCGCCGTCGATCGGGATCGCCGTGGGCGGCCGGATGCTCCTGGGCGCGGGCGACGCGATGACCTTTATTTCGGTCATCCGGCTGTTGGCATCTTGGTTCGACGGGCGGATGCTGCCGCAAGTCTCACAGTGGACCGGAAACATCGGTGCACTCGGACAGGTGTTGTCGGCTATCCCGTTTTCCTTCGTGCTCAACGTTTTTGGTTGGACGCCGGCCTTCCTGATCATCGCAACGATGTCTGCACTCGCGTTCCTGCTTGTTCTGCTGCTTCTGTCCAATGGCACGAAACCAGGGGCGGTCGCAACGCACATCACCTCCTGGCGGAGCGCCATTCGGCAACTACGCGAGAGCCTTGCCCGCCCCGGCACGCAGCTCGGCTTCTGGTCGCACTTTGTCACCCAGTCCTCCGGCACGGTTTTTAGCCTGCTGTGGGGCTTTCCGTTTATGGTTGGCGCACTCGGATACAGTTCCTCGCTGGCCTCGGAGATGCTCGCCTCGTTCGTTCTTGTAGGAGCGATCAGTGGCCCGATCTTGGGGGTGCTCACGGCACGGTTCCCGCTCAGGCGCTCAAATCTTGTGCTGGGGATTGTCTTCATGATGGGTGTCGTCTGGACCGTGCTTCTGCTGTGGCCAAGCCGGCCTCCCTTCTGGCTGGTGATCCTCCTCGTCATCGCGATGGGCGTCGGAGGGCCGGGGTCGCTCATCGGCTTCGACTTCGCCCGTACTTTCAACCCTCTGCGGAGCCTTGGGTCTGCAAACGGAGTGGTCAACGTAGGTGGCTTCTTGGCAAGCTTCGTGATGATGTACCTGATCGGGGTGGTACTTGACCTGATGAACCGAATGCGCGTGGCGACGGGTGCGCACAGCAATATTTTTGCCTGGGATTCGTTTCGTGTCGCCTTTCTGGTTCAGTACCTCGTGATCGGCGTCGGCGTCGTCTTCTTGGTCATCGCCCGCCGTCGCACAAGGTATCGCCTGCACGTGGACGAAGGAATAGAAGTGGCCCCGATCTGGGTTGCACTCTCTAGATCACTTAAGAGACGCAACACATAGCAGTGCGTTGGGATGTTGGCAATAGCCCGCGCGAAAGCATGCAATAATTGATCCCAAGACCCGTTCGATATTCTGGGCCGCTCGAGCACCTTTAGTGCGCGATGGTTTAGGACTTGACATGGGTCTTAGTGCTGCCCGAAATGGCCTACTTCAGCCTTAGCAACACCAGACTGGATGGCATCCAAGACCGGTCGGGACAGCTCGCACACAATCGAAAGGTGCCCAATGGCTACCCGAAGCAAGGCAGCAGCTGCGGTTGCAACGTCCAAGGATGACGCGGTCAAAGAAGACCTCGCACCACTAACTAAAGCGAAGGCCCCTGTGGTCAAGAAGGCGGCGCCAGCCAAGAAGGCTGCGCCGGTCAAGAAAGCAGCCGCAGCAAAGCCGGCCGTAGCCGTGGCCGACGTCGAGAGCAAGAAGGCTCCGGCGAAGCGCAGCACGAAGGCGAAGAAGACTGCAGCCGACGCCGACGAAGCTGCGGATGGTGACGACAACGTGATCGACGAGGCAACATCCGCGGGTAAGGATGATGCCGACGGCGACGACTCCAAGGACGACGACTCCGACGACGAAAAGAGTAACGCGAAGGACGAGAGTCTTCCGACCGGCGCCCTAGTTCTCTCGCTTGTAGACGACGAGGACGAAGTTCCTGTCTACTCCTCTGCAATTACCGGGGCAACGGCTGACCCCGTCAAGGACTATTTGAAGCAGATCGGTAAGGTCGCGCTTCTCAACGCTGCCGAAGAGGTCGAGCTTGCGATGCGCATCGAGGCGGGGTTGTTCGCCGAGGACAAGCTTGCTACCACCACGAACCTGTCCAAAGAGGCTGAGCGTGAGTTGCGCTGGGTCGCCAAGGACGGGCAGCGTGCGAAGAGCCACCTCCTCGGCGCCAACCTCCGCCTCGTGGTGTCTCTGGCTAAGCGGTACACAGGCCGTGGAATGCAGTTCCTCGACTTGATCCAGGAGGGAAACCTGGGCCTTATTCGTGCCGGTGAGACGTTCGACTACACCAAGGGCTTCAAGTTCTCCACCTATGCCACTTGGTGGATTCGCCAGGCAATCACGCGCGCTATGGCCGACCAGGCCCGCACGATTCGTATTCCTGTGCACATGGTTGAGGTGATCAATAAACTCGCACGCGTTCAACGCCAGATGCTCCAGGACCTCGGTCGTGAACCTACTCCTGAGGAGCTCAGCCGGGAGCTCGATATGACCCCTGAAAAGGTCGTCGAGGTGCAGAAGTACGGGCGCGAGCCAATCTCGCTGCACACTCCCCTCGGAGAAGACGGAGACAGCGAGTTCGGCGACCTGATCGAGGACACTGAGGCGGTCGTCCCAGCGGATGCGGTGGGCTTCACGATGCTGCAGAAGCAGCTCGAGTCTCTCCTTGATTCGTTGTCCGAGCGCGAAGCCGGAGTTATCCGGATGCGCTTTGGTCTGGGAGACGGAATGCCGAAGACTCTCGACCAGATTGGTGACACCTTCGGAGTCACGCGCGAGCGTATCCGCCAGATTGAGTCCAAGACCATGGCGAAGCTTCGTCACCCGTCAAGGTCCCAGTCGCTGCGCGATTATCTTGAGTAAAAGCTTCGGACTCAAATATCTCGTTCCCGTTGGCCTTGGCAAGCTGGTGCGGGGTTTGGCCAAGCTGCGCGGCGGCGGGTCCGCGTTTCCTGGCTACGTGACGACGAGGCTTGCGCCTAAATTCCTTGAGGACGTGACGGGTCAATTCCGCTACGGCATCGTGTACGTGCTTGGCTCGAACGGTAAGTCAACGACGACGCACATGCTCACCGAAGTGTTGCGCGCGCACGGGCTTACAGTGTTCACTAATCCCTCGGGAGCGAACCTTCCCCAGGGGATTGCCTCATCGATTTTGGCCGAGTCGACACTGCTGGGAAGGCTGGATGCCGACATCGGTGTGCTTGAGGTGGATGAGGCATTTGCGCTGGAATTCGCGGACACAGTGCCTCCGTCGACCGTTTTGGTTCTCAATACTCAGGTAGACCAGTTGTACCGTTTTTATGAGACCGAACGCGTCGCAGACATGATGCTCGACACCGCTGCTCGGGCGAAATCGCACATTGTGACTAACCGGGAAGACCCCTATCTCAGCAAAGTTGCGAACCGCTATGAGGCCGGGGATTCGGCGCAGGAGCCGGATATTAGTTACTTTGGCGCATCCGATGAAGTGATCGCTGGTTCCCCGCACGGCCTGTTCAACGCCGCGGACTACCGGGGTGGGGCTGCACCGGAAGTGCACCACGCGGCCCTCGCCGAGCTCGTCGGCACGGACCGCACGGGTGCAACGGTGGTTGTGGCAGGCGAGACGATCGATATCGTACTTCCCGCGAAGGGCCTGCATTACGGGATCGACGCCGCTGCGGCTCTCGCGACTGCTGCGGTCATCCTCGGTGAAAAGTTCTCTCCGGAAGCCGGTGTCGCCGCATTTGCGGGGATGAAGCCTGCCTACGGACGTGGTGAGTTGCTCGACTTCGGCAATGAACAGGTCGAGTTCGTCATGTTCAAGAATGCAGCGAGCCTGCAACTGAATCTGGATGCTATTCCGGAGCCGCCGGAGCAAGTTCTGTTGGCAATCGACGAGGGCACTCCCGACATCTCCTGGATTTACGACATTGACTTTTCGGCAATCGATCACGTGGACGTGATTACGGGAGCGAAAGCGTGGCAACTCGCCACCAGGCTCGAGCACGAGGGAGTGCCGATTGGGGCGGTCGAGCCCGATCTGCGCAAGGCAATCGAACTCATGCGACAACTACCCAAGCCGACGGCGGGACTCAAGACCTGGATCGTTAACTACGAAATCATGATGCTCGCGCGGAAACAGATCGGTTTTCTCGAATTGGAGAACCAGCGATGACGACCACTGTGACCCTGCTGCAGCTCTACCCCGATGAGCTTGGCGTCGCGGGAGATCGCGGCAATGTTATGGCGTTGACCACTCGTCTTCAGCGAGGTGGTGTGGAAGTTTTGGTCGTGCGACACAGCGTCGGCGACGAGCTTCTGACCGCTCCTGACCTCGTTGTCGTGGGCAGCGGACCGATCTCCGCGATACGCAATATCTACTCTGACCTCGTGTCACATTCAGCGGCACTGACCTCTATGGCGTCTTCTGGCGTCCCCTTTTTCGCGTATGGAGCCGGAGCGGAACTCCTCGGCCGGTCCATTCGCCTTGTGGATGGCACCGAACTTGCGGGCCTGGGTATTTTCCCGTTCACTACGGTGCGAATTGACCAGCACAGGGTTGGCTACGTTCTCGTCGATTCGTCTGTGGGACGGCTCGCTGGATTCGAGGATAATGCTTCTCTTTGGCAGCTTCAGCCCGGTGCCGTTGCGCTCGGAACTCTCGTCGCGGGCAATGGCAACAGCGATGGAAAGTACGAGGGCGTCCGCGTCGGGGCCTCCATTGCGACCCAGATTGGAGGCCCCGTACTACCGCTGAATCCCGCGCTCACCGACGCCCTAATCGCGGTGGTAGCCGAGCGAAACGGTTTTGGGTACGCTCCCGAGAATGTTCACACGCCGCTGGATCACTATGCTGCCAAGGCGCGAGACGTGATCATTGATAACGTAAAGCACGTATTTTCGCGCATCTAGCCTCGGGAGCCGCATGAACGACCTCGGTGCGCGCAACGTTCTGCTTGCCATTGAAGTGCTGCGAGGTGCCGAGTTTGTCTGATCCTCGGATGTGCGTGGCCAACATCAATATGGGCGCCATGAGAGATAACGCTCGTGCGCTGGTAGCCACCGGAGGCGATCTCCCGTTGCTTGCGGACGTCTCGGCGGACGGACACGGCCACGGGGCAGTGCAGGCTGCAACAGCCGCTCTTGAAGGCGGCGCATCATGGTTGTCCGTGAGTAGCGTCGCGGATGCCGCAACCCTTCGGCACGCAGGGATCCGTGCGCCTATCTTGGCTTCGTTCCTCGCCGCGGATCAAGCGCAGGACGCCGCATCCTGGGGCCTCGCGGTGCGAGTTCCTGGCGTCGAGCTACCACGTTTCTTCGAGCCGGGAATCGCGCTCTACGGGCTCGGTAGCGACAGCATCCGGTGGGGAGTCTCGCCGGCAATGCGAGTGAGCGCGCGCGTGGTCATGACTAAAGCGATCGGGCCGGGAGACGGTGTCTCTTACGGGTACACCTTTCGAGCCGCTTCCGCCACGAACCTCGCGATGGTCGCTATCGGCTATGCAGATGGCCTGGATCGGTCGGCAGGCAACGTCGCATCGATGCTGCTCGGCGGCACTCAGCGTACGATTGCCGGGCGTGTCGCGATGAACGCTGCAGTGCTGGACCTCGGCGAGGACCAAAGTTCGGTCGGGGAAGAAGCGGTCCTGTTCGGGGGAGCAGGGGAACCCTCCGTCCGAAGTTGGGCGAGTGCGATCGGCATCTCAGAAGACGAGGTCGTGACGGTGTTCGGTAGGTCACTTGCACGGAGCTACCGATGACATCGCGAGGCACTAGGCCGACCGAAATCTTGGTCGACCTAGGCGCCTATCGCGACAATCTGGCGCTCGTGCAGAAGATCGTTGCGCCTGCGATCGTGATGGCTGTCGTGAAGGCTGATGCATACGGCCACGGCCTCGTTCCCATTGCGAAAACAGCGGTCAGTTGCGAAGTACAGTGGCTCGGTACCCTCGACACCGGTACAGCCCTGCAGCTGCGCGAAGCTGGCATCGGCGCTGGGGTGTCCGTGTTCGCGTGGCATCTCGCGCCGAACGAGGACTATCGCGCCATTATTGATGCATCGATCGACCTCGGTATTTCCACCGTCGATCAGCTGGAACACATCGCATCGGCGCGAGCGGGCCGTGCTGCGAGGCTGCACCTCAAGATCGATACAGGCCTGCATCGTAACGGTGCGTTGGCTGCGGACTGGCCTGAACTGGTTGCGCGAGCGATCGAGCTGGAGCGCGCAGGACTGGTCGAGATCTACGGGGTCTGGACCCACATTTCCGAAGCATCATACGAAGAAGACAGTGCAGCAATCCGCCGCTTCAAGCACGCGATAGTTGTCGCGGAGGCGCTTGGCGCTCGGTTTACTGTGCGCCATCTCGCGGCGAGTGCCGCCGGTTTCGCCCGGGAAGATTGTCGGTTCGATCTCGTGCGTTTCGGTGCCTTTGGCTACGGTATTTCTCCCGGAGACGGTGTGACGCCGTCTGAATTAGGCCTTACCCCCGTAATGTCACTGACGACAACCGCAGTTACAGCCTCCGATAGTGCGGTGGTGATTCCCGTCGGATATGGCGATGGGCTCTCCAGCCGGATCAGCGGCCGGGTGCAGCTTCTGGTTGACGGAATCTTGCGCGTCGTCGACAGTGTCGAAATCGATCGGATGACGGTCACGGGTACTGCTGTGCGGCCGGGAGCTGAGGTGGTCCTGTTCGGCTCGGGCGCAATGGGGGAGTGGACGCTTCAACAGTGGGCGGACAGCACTGGCACCATCGCAGAAGAGATAGTCACGAGGCTCGGGAAGGAAATACCCCGGCGCTATGTCGGGCCGTGAGGCCGTGACCGACCGACCTGACAGACGACGAACCCGCCGCCACAAGGGGCGACGGGTTGTCTGAAGTCTGAGTTGTTGGCGTTGAATCACAGACGCCTGTGCGTCAGTTAGGCCTGATTGTGCTCAAGCAGCCTGCTCGACTCGTCGTGCCACTCGGTTGCGAGAACCGAAAGCTTTTCCTGATACTTTTTACCGTGATGGGCGCAGAACAGCAGCTCGCTGCTGCCAATGGCAACGCGTATGTATGCCTGGGCGCCGCAGCTGTCGCAGCGATCGGACGCGGTCAACTCGTGGGGCCGCTCTTCGACTGCTGTCGTTTGTGGTGCAATCTGAGACATCCGCTGCTCCCTACAGTTTGTGCGACGGTGTTTCGTCGATGTCTCTATACAAACACGCCGAGCCCCCTCCGCGCGGGTACATCCGCCATATTTCGCTCAACGCGTACGGTTCCAGCGCAGCGAGTGTCGAAGCACGGAGCGGATGTTCGCGCTCGTTAGGCTTGAATGCAGCCCTTTGTCACAGCAATGTTTCACTAAGAACGGGGCGCACGAACGGAGATACCAGTGGCCAGCTCGGACTACTCGGCCAGACACCTTTCAGTGCTCGAAGGTCTGGAGGCGGTGCGCAAGCGTCCCGGTATGTACATCGGCTCCACGGACTCGCGTGGCTTGATGCACTGCCTGTGGGAGATCATTGACAACTCGGTCGATGAGGCACTGGGAGGCTTCGGCAGCGAGATCAGCGTCATCCTGCACCCTGACGACAGCGTCGAGGTACGGGACAGCGCGCGCGGCGTGCCCGTCGATATCGAGCCCAAGACCGGTCTGTCCGGCGTTGAGGTTGTCTTTACGAAGCTTCACGCTGGAGGCAAGTTCGGCAGTGGGTCATACTCCGCATCCGGTGGCTTACACGGTGTTGGTGCTTCCGTTGTCAATGCCCTGTCAGAGAGGCTCGACGTTGAGGTCGACCGTGACGGCAAGACGTGGGCGATGTCGTTCCACCGCGGCGAACCCGGCAACTTTGCCGATGACGGCGAGCCGAGGCCGGATGCTCCGTTTACGCCGTTCGAGAAGAAGAGCGAGCTTCGAGTAGTCGGCAAGGTGGGTAAGTCCGTTACCGGCACCAGAGTGCGCTACTGGGCAGATCCGCAGATTTTTACGCGCGGTGCAACATTTCAGACCGATGAACTCACGGTTCGGGCGAGACAAACCGCCTTCCTGGTGCCAGGGCTCGCGCTCGACATCGCCGACAATCGCCCCGAAGAACCCACGCGTGAAGTGTTCCGTTTCGACGGTGGTATTGCTGAGTACGTTGAGTTCCTTGCACCGGATAGCGCGCTCACGGAGACCTGGCGGATGACCGGGTCAGGCACGTTCACCGAGACGGTTCCTGTGCTGGCTGAACACGGGGCAATGGTGCCGACAGAGCTGAGCCGCGAGTGTTTGGTGGACATTGCTCTCCGCTGGGGAACCGGGTACGACACCGTGTTCCGCAGTTACGTCAACATCATTGCGACGCCGAAGGGAGGCACCCACCAGACCGGCTTCGAGCAAGGAATGATCAAATTCCTACGCACTCAGATCGAGCAGAACGCCCGCAAGTTAAAGGTCGGCAACGACAAGCTGGAGAAAGACGACATCCTCGCCGGCCTCACCGCCGTATTGACCGTGCGCCTGCCGGAGCCGCAGTTTGAAGGTCAAACCAAGGAGGTTTTGGGCACTCCTGCCGTACGGAACATCGTTGCGAATGTGGTCGCCACGAGCA
This sequence comes from Lacisediminihabitans sp., assembly GCA_039924815.1. Taxonomy (GTDB): domain Bacteria; phylum Actinomycetota; class Actinomycetes; order Actinomycetales; family Microbacteriaceae; genus Parafrigoribacterium_A. Next base: position 1,452 of record JBDTAD010000435.1, on the reverse strand, counting down.
TGGGGGAGCGGTTCTCTTCAAGCAAGCGTGATGACAAGACCCAGGCATCACTGCTGCTCGAGAAGATCGTCACCGAGATGAAATCCCGGGTGTCAGCCAGAGCACACAAGGAGACGCAGCGCCGCAAGAATGCGCTGGAGAACTCCTCTCTCCCGGCGAAACTCGTCGATTGCCGCAGCAGCGATGTTGCAAACAGCGAGTTGTTCATCGTCGAGGGCGATTCGGCCCTCGGCACTGCCAAGCTCGCCCGCGACAGCGAGTATCAGGCATTGCTTCCTATCCGCGGCAAGATCTTGAACGTGCAGAAAGCCTCTGTCGCAGACATGCTGTCCAACACAGAGTGCGCGTCCATCATCCAGGTGATCGGGGCGGGCTCCGGTCGAAGTTTCGACCTCTCAGTGGCTCGCTACGGCAAGGTCATCATCATGAGCGATGCGGATGTCGACGGTGCTCACATCCGTACGTTGTTGCTTACCCTGTTCTTTCGATACATGCCCGACATGATTCGGGACGGACGCATCTATGCTGCGGTGCCTCCGCTGCACAGGATCATTGTCATGAATCCCGGCACCAAGCCGAATGAGACGATCTACACCTATTCCGAAGCAGAGTTGAATGGCGTCCTGACGGGGCTCAAGCGATCGAACAAGCGGTACCAGGATCCGATTCAACGCTACAAGGGCTTGGGCGAGATGGACGCGGACCAACTCGCGATAACGACCATGGACCGCAGCCACCGCACCCTTCGGCGCGTGCAGATCACGGATGCTGCCCGGGCGGATCAGGTCTTCGAGCTCCTGATGGGTAACGATGTCGCGCCCCGCAAGGAGTTCATCATTGCAGGATCCGACGGCTTTTCCCGCGACCGTATCGACGTCTAATCGGATTGACGTCTAGAGAGACGTGCCGATCGATCCGATGACGGACTCGATCGGTGTTCCCGATGCGTCACGCTTTGCGCCAGCGTCGGGGAGTTGACGCGCTGCACCATCGGGTCCGCTGGCCACGGCAGGAGCAGGGCCAGCCCAGGCGATGGTGAGTATGTCTTCACCCTTGAGGAATGCGTGGGCCCGCACGCCCCCGGTTGCTCGGCCCTTGGCGGGAAACTCGGAGAAGTGTGAAACCTTCACGCGCCCTGGGTCGGTTCCCTCGATGGTGGCGCTCGATGACGAAATAGTAGCGACGACGGCTTCAGTCGAAGCGTCGACTGCACCAAAGAAAATCGCGGTGGCTCCGGCCGAAAGGTTGATTCCGGCCATTCCTGACGCGGAAGCACCCTGAGGCCGCACGGTGGAGGCTGCAAATCGCAGAAGACGTGCATCCGAGCTGATGAAGACAAACTCTTGATCGTCCGCGCTCTGAGTGACACCGATAACCTCGTCACCAGTCTTGAGCGAGATGACGTCGAAGCTTGGCTTTGACGGGAACCCGGGGGATACCCGTTTGACCACC
>JBDTAD010000434.1:0-2653 GCA_039924815.1 Lacisediminihabitans sp. | reverse complement strand
CGGCCTCCGTGTCGACGAGGAACATCTTGCCAGGACGAAGCCGCCCCTTGCGCACGACGAGGCTGGGGTCGATATCCAGCACGCCAATTTCGCTCGCGAGAATGACCAGTCCTTCACTGGTGACCAGATAGCGGCCAGGGCGCAGTCCGTTGCGGTCGAGGGTTGCCCCCACGAGAGTTCCGTCGGTGAATACCAGCGCGGCCGGACCATCCCACGGTTCCATGAGCATCGAGTGATATTCGTAGAAGGCTCGGCGTGCAGGGTCGATGTCGAGCTGGTTCTCGTAAGCCTCGGGGATGGTCATCATCATCGCGTGTGGGAGCGAGCGGCCCTCGAGCGTTAGGAGCTCCACGGCCTCGTCGAGCGAGGCTGAGTCACTCGCACCAGGGGTGAGGATCGGGAAGATCGATTCCAACTCGCCGAGCACCGAGGACCGTAACTGGGATTGCCGGGCGCGCATCCAGTTTCGGTTGCCCTGCACAGTGTTGATCTCGCCGTTGTGCGCGAGCATGCGGAAGGGCTGTGCCAGCGGCCACGACGGGAAGGTGTTGGTCGAGTACCTTGAGTGCACCAGAGCAAGTCGGGATGCGAAGCGCTGATCGGAAAGGTCAGGGTAGAACGGCTCGAGCTGAAGAGTCGTGACCATGCCTTTGTAGACGAGGGTGCGGCAGCTCAGCGAGGGGAAGTACACCTCGAGGTCACGTTCAGCGCGTTTGCGGAGCCTGAACGCCTGGCGATCCAGCGCTATGCCGGCAACCGCCGAACCGTTCTCGTTCGAGCGAGTACTTGCGAGGAAGAGCTGTTCGAAATGCGGCATGGCCTCGCGTGCGAGAGTACCTAGCCCCTCCGGCCTCACGGGCAGCTCGCGCCAGCCCAGTACCTCCAGCTGCTCTTCCGCGGCGAGAGACTCGATCCTGCGACGGGTAGCTTCGCGCTCTTCTAGCGAGACCGGCAGAAAGGCCGTTCCGACGATGTAACGACCCTGTTGAGGAAGTTCAAAGTCCACCACGGCACGAAGGAACGCGTCGGGGATCTGAGTAATGATGCCTGCCCCGTCGCCGGTGCCAGCATCCGATCCGATGGCACCGCGATGTTCGAGATTTCGCAACGCGCCCAGCGCGGCATCGATGATGTCGTGGCCAGCAGTCCCCCGCAGCGTTGCAACCATCGCGAGCCCGCAGGCGTCGCGTTCGTTGCTCGGATCGTAGAGCCCAGTGGCCTCAGGAACCTTGCTGAATCGCGAAAATGGGGGCGTAACAGCCATTGAAGTACCGTCCTCAGAAAATAGCAGGATGAGTGCGGGACTTCAGCGGCCCAGAAAATAATGAACGGGCGAGTCGGAGTTTCGACCCTCGATGCCCAGAAGAGTGTAGATTCCCTAGGACTTGCCGATCGCCTCGCTCGTGACGGACGCTGACTTTCACCTTATTTAGACGCTGCTGGGGTGTATGCCACGGCGTCATTGCCATCGGGATCCAAATAGGTGTTCTCAGAGTCTAGCGCAGCCTGAGCGGCACCGAGACGCGTGAGAACTAGTCATAATTTCTAGCTCAGTACGGTGCCAGCGGCCAGTGCCGCAGCGGTGCGCCCCACTGCATCGACTCCACCGTCTGCCAGTGCCTTGACTAGTGCGGATCCGACGATTGCCCCATCCGCATATCCCAGCACCTCACGCACCTGGTCGGCGGTTGAAATACCGAGCCCAACACAGGCACGCGTTTCCCCGGCCGTACGAAGACGCGACACGAGAGTGCGTGCCGCAGAATCAACATCAGACCGGGCGCCGGTGATGCCCATCGTTGAGACAGCATAGACAAACCCGCGGCTAAGGGAACTGGCCTGGACCAGCCGTGCATCAGTCGACGTCGGCGCAGCGAGAAAGACACGGTCAAGTCCACCGCGATCCGAGGCAACGAGCCACTCGCCCGCTTCATCCGGGATGAGATCGGGCGTGATCAGGCCCGCTCCGTCGACCGCGCGCAACTCGTCCGTGAAACGGTCGACGCCAAATTGCGTGATGGGATTCCAGTACGTCATGAGAAGTATTGGGGCATCTACACGCGACCTAATTGCGGCAACTGCCTCGAAAGCGTCGCGCAGGCGAAAGCCCGCGGCCAGAGCGGTCTGGGTGGCGTGTTGGATGACAGGGCCGTCCATGACCGGGTCAGAGTAGGGCAACCCGAGTTCGAGAACGTCCACGCCGTTGTCGACGAGCGCGACTGCAGCCTCGATACTCGTGGCGAGGTTCGGGAACCCTACGGGGAGATAGCCGATGAGTGCGCCACTGCCGACGGCCTTGCGGGCGTCAATCGTTGTCTCGACCTGGCTCACTTGTCGGCATCCAAAAGATCGAAGTATGCTCCGGCAGTTTCCATGTCTTTATCGCCTCGTCCGCTGAGATTGACCAGAATGATCGAGTCCGACCCGAGCTCACGGCCCAGGCGCAGTGCGCCTGCTAGCGCGTGCGCAGACTCGATCGCAGGGATAATTCCTTCGGTACGACTGAGCAGACGCAGTGCCTCCATCGCTTCGCTATCCGACGCTGGCAAGTATTCAGCCCTGCCAATGTCGGCAAGCCAGGCGTGTTCTGGACCCACCCCCGGATAGTCGAGGCCTGCAGAGATCGAGTGAGACTCGATCGTTTGGCCGTCCT
>JBDTAD010000433.1:0-4604 GCA_039924815.1 Lacisediminihabitans sp. | reverse complement strand
GGGCGGAACGACGAAGCCGATCGAGCATAGGCCCATCACTGGCGAACCCGGCCACGCTCATCCGCTGGCCGAGTTCACCCCAGAGGAGCCGACGCCCCCCTACTGGGCCCAAGAAGGCGTGCACGAGATTTACCGAAGCTGGCGCACACTCATCGACAGCTACCCCGGCGAGCGCGTTCTTGTCGCTGAGGCCTGGGTCGAACCGCTCAGCAAGCTCGCCAACTGGGTGCGTCCAGACGAGATGAACCAGGCCTTTAACTTCGCCTACCTCAGCACGCACTGGGAGCCGGGCGACATCCGCACCGTCATTGACGAGTCTTTGCAGGCCTTTCAGGGCGTGGGTGCACCGAGCACCTGGGTGCTCTCGAACCACGACGTTATCCGCCATGCCACCAGACTCGCGCTCACCGAAGAGGTGCTGCAGGGCGATGGTATCGGACCAGATTCGAAGGCCAAGCCGATCCCCGCGCTGGGGCTTCGCCGGGCACGTGCCGCAACCTCCCTCATGCTCGGGCTCCCCGGCAGCGCCTACCTCTATCAGGGCGAGGAACTCGGCTTACCAGAAGCAGTGATGCTTCCAGATGACGCGCGACAAGACCCCACGTGGTTCCGCACCAACCACGAGCGCTACGGACGAGACGGATGCCGCGTGCCCATCCCCTGGGAGGCGGCACTTCCCTCGTACGGCTTCAGCCCCACCGGCAAGAGCTGGCTGCCACAGCCCGCAGACTGGGCCACGTTCGCCAGAGACAGCCAAGAGGGTGCCACTGGGTCGACCCTCGAGTTGTACCGCCTCGCGCTGAAACTCCGTGCCGAGCACGGGCTCGGCCTCGGCACGCTCGAATGGCTTCCCGGGTACGCGGATGACGTGGTCGCCTACCGGAATGGAGCCGTCACGGTGATTTCCAACCTGGGGCCCACCGAACTCGAGCTGCCGGCGGGCGCCGTGCTCTGCGCATCCGAGAAGCTCAATGACGGAAAGCTGCCAAGCGACACCACCGCCTGGATTCTCGCCTAGGCGAAAAGCGCGCACGAGGTTAGTTGGCGTTGGCTTTGAGCCAGATGAAGGGGTCAACGGGCACGCCGTTAGCGTGAATCTCAAGGTGCAAGTGAGCACCGGTTGACGCGCCCGTGCTCCCGACGAAGCCGAGGATCTGCCCAACCTGCACGGCTTCGCCAGCGCTCACGAGAATCGTGCCAGCTTGCATGTGAGCGTAGACGCTCTGCACCTTCTGTCCGTTGAGCACATGGTCGATCACCACGTGTTCGCCAAGTCCGCCCCGGTCACTCTTAACCAGGCTCACCGTGCCAGAGGTGATTGCGCCGATCGGAGTTCCCACCCCGGGGGTGAAGTCAATGCCCTGATGAAACGAGGAGCATCCGGAGCATGGAGCCTGACGGTCGCCAAAACCACTCGTAATCGCAACCGTCATGGGGAACGGCCACTGGATGGTGCCGGCCGGGTTCGCGCGATAGGCGTAGCTACGACTGCTGTATTTGGCCCGCAACTGCTCAACGAGCGATGTCACTGTGTAGTCGTCGCGGAGAAGCGGCGTGATCTCCGCGGTCGATTCCGCTTTCAGACTTTGCTCGCTGACCGTCGCCGATGCGCCGGTCGCCGGAGCCTCCTCCTGAGAATAGAACGCCGCCGCGGGAACAGTCAGGGACACCACGAACGCTGTCAGTCCGAGAATCACCGCGAAACCGCTCAGCTTCCTCGCAATCCGCCCGGCGGGGCGAGGCGATGGTTTTGCAGGGACGACCTCCGCGACTCGGTTTCGCGCCGTAGGTGCCCGGCGAGACTCGGACGCTCGGCGAGGGGCGGATGCGCTCGCAGCCGCCGGGCGATTTCGAGCGGTACCGCGAGGACGTAGCATCTGCTCCGATGGCAACGGAGTCGCATCCGGAAGCTGATTTCCCGGCTGGGCGTCGGGCGCCATCGCGTCTGGCCTCCCAGGATCTGCATCGCAACCTGAAAATCAGGCTCCAGAAAGGCTACCCAATGACGCGCGGCAGGCCAAGCCCACCTAGCGGGGTAGTTAGTTGGCGTTCGCCTTCAGCCAGGCGAAGGGGTCAACAGGAACGCCGTTAATGTGGATTTCGAGGTGCAGATGGGCACCGGTTGATTCGCCGGTACTGCCGACGAGACCGAGCGTTTGGGTCACCTTGACCTGCTCGCCCACTGTGACCGCGATCGAGCCGTCTAGCATGTGCCCGTAAACACTCTGCACCTTCTGGCCGTTGATCACGTGGTCAACGATGACGTGGTTGCCGAGGCCAGAGTGCGTGTTTACGACCGCGCTGACCACGCCATCCGCGATCGCGCCGATGGCAACGCCACGGCCCGGGATGAAGTCGACGCCCTCGTGGAAGGACGAGCATCCGCCGCAGGGTGCGATGCGGGGGCCGAACCCACTGGAGATCGGCACGGGAATCGGGAACGGCCACTGGATCGTGCCGTTGATGTCGTTGGTGTAGCTAAAGTTGCGGTTGCCAAACTGGAGTCGCAACTGCTCGGCGAGTGAACTCACCGTGTAGGTGTCGCGAGAAACGGCCGTCTCCGTCGCGGAAGACGCGACCTTCATTGACTGTGCGTGGGATGTCACCGACGTCATCGGGGAGCCCGCGGCATCCGCAGCACTGTAGAAGGCGTTCGCTGGCAACGTCGTTGAGATCATGAGAGCACCAACGCCGAGCATGGCACCAACGCTGAACAATTTGGAGAACAGGGCGCGACGCCGTCCGGCTTTACCGCGGACACGCGAACTCGTGGAACGACCACGCGGAGCGCTGTCTGAAGAACTACGACGAGGGGCGAGCAACGGAGTCGGCTGGCCCTTCTTGAGCACGGCATGATCGTTACCAATCGCGACAGGTGCAGTGCGGGGTGGCACGGGCGAGAGTGGCGAAGCAGTGCGCGCGGCCTTGGCCGCTGCAACTGCGCGCTCGGCACGGGCTGCGCGACGCGATGTCGGTGCCGGGTTGGGAGCGGTCAGGCGTTCTTCCACGGTCTGAGCTGCAAGCGATTGCTGGCTCTCGTCGACCGACGGATGAGCCGCGGCGGCCTGCGGTTCACGGATCTGGAAATACTCGGTCACTGGGCTTTCGAGCGACTCGGATGCTGCCACCGACTCGGCCTCCACGGCCTGGACTGGTGAGTGTGCGGTGCCGTTCAGCAGTGCGGCCTCCGCACGGTGCCGAAGCTCGCGACGCGAAAGGGGCTTCTGGGACGCGGCATCCTGGGTTGCTACACCCTGCGCCGTAACCGCGGCGGACGCGATCTGAGCCGAAACCAACGTGGCCGGAACGACCTGGGCCGGGATTTCCGGTTGTGGGTGCGTCTGATTCGAGTCTGACGCCGTAGCGTCATCGCTTCCCAGGTTCCAGCTGAAATTTCCCACCGTCTAGCGCACTCCGCGAATGGGGTTGCTGACGGCGCCCAGAGGGGCGCGCACGGTGGCAAACAACATAAAAGTGATCTCCTCGAATAGACGTGTAATTACAGGAATGACTGCGCGACTGGTTCAGCGCACGGGGGTGTCATTACGAAACGTCTATGTAACGAATTCATAAAGAATAAGCCATGACCCCCCTGCGAACCAAGCTTCTGGCTGTTATACGCCGTATCCGAGAAGTACTCGCTCTAATTCGGCCGCGACAGAGGGCTCTGCGGCGAGCAGAAACTCCGCAGTGGCGGCCGCTCCGCGCAGTCCGCGTACGGCAGCTCCGGCCTCTTGGGCCACCAGTGCTCCGGCCGCGTGATCCCATGGCTTGAGCCCTCGCTCGTAGTACGCGTTGAGCCGTCCGCACGCGACGGAACACAGATCGAGGGATGCTGTGCCTATTCTGCGAATGTCGCGTACCTGCCCGATCAACTGCGCCACTATCGCTGCCTGACTGAGTCGCTTGCTTGCGCTGTAGGAGAACCCTGTGCCCACCAGCGCCTGCGACAGGTCAACAGCCGGCGCGACCCGGATCTGATGCTCACCGAGGAATGCCCCACCGCCGTCGGTCGCCGTAAAGACCTCACCGATTGCCGGATTCACCACGGCGCCGGCGAGCGCACGCCAGGTCGCGGGGTCTGGGTCACCCTCCACCACGGCGATGCTCACGGCATAGTGCGGGATGCCGTACAAAAAGTTAACGGTGCCGTCGATCGGATCGACTACCCAGGTCAGACCGCTGCTGCCAGCATCCGCATCGCTTTCCTCGCCAAAGAAACCGTCATCGGGCCGTGACTTCGCGAGAAGCGAGCGGATGAGCGTCTCAGACTCCCTGTCGGCGAACGTGACAATATCCTCGGGCGAAGATTTGCTCGCGGCAACCTCGACACCCTCTGCCCTGCGCTGGCGGACAAGCCGACCTGCAGTGAGCGCTACCTCCCTCGCGAGGTCCAACAATTCGGTGGTGCCCGCGGTGGTCATGGCGCTCCTTAGGTCGTGCACAGCACAAAGGCCCGGACGCTGACTGGGTCAGGTCGCCGGGCCTCTGGCAGTGGTGGCAAGTGCGAGGTTCGAACTCACGAAGGCTACGCCGTCTGATTTACAGTCAGATCCCTTTGGCCACTTGGGTAACTTGCCATACGCCGCCGACCACATGTAGTC
>JBDTAD010000432.1:0-5356 GCA_039924815.1 Lacisediminihabitans sp. | reverse complement strand
GATAGTGATGCTTGTGCTCGTAGTTCCCGTGACATCGCCCGTGAAGAGATTGGACTGGCCGAGGAAGTTTGCCACGAACGCCGTGCGCGGAAGCTCGTAGAGATCCTCGGGAGCTCCCAGCTGCTCTATCCGCCCCTTATTCATCACGGCGACGGTGTCAGCCATGGTCATGGCCTCCTCCTGGTCGTGAGTCACGTGCAAGAACGTCAGCCCAACTTCATTCTGAATCGACTTAAGCTCCAGCTGCATCTGGCGGCGCAGCTTGAGGTCGAGCGCTCCGAGAGGCTCGTCGAGAAGGAGCAATGCCGGGCGGTTGACGACAGCCCTCGCGAGCGCGACCCGCTGCTGCTGCCCGCCGGAGAGCTGTTGCGGCTTTCGAGTGGCGAGGTGATCCAACTCGACCAGCCGAAGGGCTTCGTGAGCCTTCCCCACGGGGTCACTGATCTTGCGCCTGCGCAGACCGAACGCCACGTTGTCCAGAACAGTCATGTGTGGGAAGAGTGCATAGCTCTGGAAGACCGTGTTCACCTGGCGCTGGTAAGGCTTGAGACGGGTGACGTCCTTTCCACCGATCAGGATTCTGCCCTCTGTGGGCTCCTCTAATCCCGCAACTAAGCGCAGGGTCGTCGTCTTGCCACAGCCCGACGGGCCGAGCAAAGCGAAGAAGGAACCCGCAGGAATAGTGAGGTCAAGTTCCTCGATCGCGGTAAACCCTGGGAATCGTTTCTTGAGCCCAACGAGCTCGAGGTCTGCCCCAGCTTCAGCGAAGGCCCCGGATGCCACGACTCAGGCCCCGAGCAGGATGGCCTGGAACTGAGTGCCGTACTTCTGCTCTTCGCTGCTCGTGAGACTGCGGAAGACGTGTGCGTTCTTCAGGGTCTTTTCGTCAGGGAAGATGAGCTGGTTGTCCGCAAGCTCAGGGTCGAGCTTCATCATCGCTTCCTTGGTACCGACCACGGGCGGGATGTAGTTCACGTAGGCTGCAACCTGCGCAGCGACCTCTGGGTCGTAGTAGTAGTTGATGAGCTTCTCGGCGTTGGCCTTGTGGGTTGCCCCGATCGGCACGACGAAGTTGTCGTTCCAGAGGGTTCCGCCCTTGTCTGGCATGGCGAATGCCCAGTGGTCGCCCGCTTCAGCGTTGAGTTGGGTGATGTCACCAGACCACACGATCGCCGCAAGCGTGTCGCCGTTTTGCAGATCCTCCTTGTAGGAGTTGCCCTTGATATTACGGATCTGGCCATCGTCGACCTGCTTTTGCAGAACGTCGATCGCGGCGCTGAACTGGTCATCGCCCCATTTACCATCGATCTTGGTACCAAGATCCTGCATGATGCAGCCAATCGTGTCGCGCATTTCGGAGAGCACACCAACGCGACCCTTGAGCGACTTGTCCCACAGGTCAGAGACCGACTTGAGCCCACCGGGAAGCTGATCCTTGTTCCAGGCGATGCCTGCGAAGCCGCCCTGCCACGGAATCGACATCTTGCGACCCTTGTCGAAGTCGACATCGAGGTAGGCGGGAACGAGGTTCTTGATATTCGGAATGTTCGCGTGATCGAGCTCTTGCGTGTATCCAAAGCGGATCAGGCGGTCGACCATCCAGTCAGTGAGACACACCGTGTCGCATCCGATGTCCTGGCCGAGCTTGAGCTGATCCTTCACCTTGCCGTAGTAGGTGTTGTTGTCGTCTACAGCCTCGGTGTACGTCGCTTTAATTCCGGTCTTCTTCTCGAAGGCTTCGAGCGTCGGGTAGTTGCCCGCGTCGTCCACGTCGAGGTAAAGCGCCCAGTTATCCCAGCGAACCGACTTGTCCGTGGCTGAAACGTCTTTTGCGGATTTTGGCTTGGCCACACCGCCGGTTGAGCACGCCGCCAGCGCCAGTGCCGCTGCCCCCACTCCCGCACCCTGCAGGATGTGTCGCCGCGATAGTTGAGCGCGCTGCGCGTGCTGAACGAGGTTGCGAATGAACGGATCTTCTGGAAGTGCTCTGGGCATGTGGATGCAACTCCTCGGTCGACAGGTGCGTATCGAGTGGACGGCATTGTCCTGTTTGTTTCGTAGATACTCGCACATGACGGTACCTGATTGCACGTCATAGAGACCAAATCGACTATATTTTGATCGATAAATAGCGAAATCAGTATGCAATGCGGACTTTTTGCTGCGAAATCACGCGTGATTACCGACAGTCTTAGGAAGCGGTACTGACCACGCAACGGCCGAATCGGCGGTGTGATTCAGGAGCGCGCACGCGCGCCGGCCCACGGCGGTAGCGAGCGCTCCAGCCCTCCGCCTGGGGTGAGCATCCACACCGAGGCAGAGGCTGCGGCGATAAGCGGGGGAAGCTCACGCTGCCTCGTGAGCGCGCGGAAATCCGCTGCGCCGCATCCATCGAAAACGATCGGCATGGTCGTCCGTACCGTAGCGAGGAGCGCCCAGTGCGATTGCCAAGTCTCAGCATCAGCGATGAGCACTGCGCCGCGGCTGGGCGTGACGACGCTGAGGTCGACCGCGGGGCGTGAGTCCAGGGTCACTATCTCCCAGCCCCGAGGAAGCCCTATTGCTAGCGCGTGTTTGGCCTGATCTTCGCCGAGTCGCCGTGCGAGTTCGGCCGGGCGATTAGTTACGACTGCCCAGCCAGGCCACCCCTCCCACTCGGGGCACACCATCGTCCCTCCCACGGTGTCCCGGCCGATCAGGCCCGTCGGTGGAGCGAGCGCCACCTGCACCCGATCACCACGCCAGTGACCGCCGCCAGCGGTGAGTTCTGCGGTGAACGCAGCGGCCTCACCACCGGCCGCAACGTGTTCGTGCTTGTCAGGTAGCCGTAACAACAGACGTGAATCGCAGAGCGCCGCGATCGACTGCAGGCTTGAGCCGAGCCGCGCGGCGCTGATCACCAGATGCGTCCCCGCTCGCCCTCCCTCCCGCAGCAGCGCGGTCACTGCGTCAGCAAAGGCGAACGAGTACTCCTCGAGGAGGCTCCCCAGCAGGGCGTCGAGATCGTCGATCATGAGGAGGCACGGCTTTGAGGAGCCGGATCGCACTTTGGCAAGCTGGTCTGTCACGATGTCCCACGCACCCTCGTGGTCTGCGGGGACCAGCACTGCCGTTCCGCGATCATCGGCACTTGCGGCACGCGCACAGTGAAGCGCCGTAAGTGCGCCACTCTTGCCCGAACGGTGAGCTCCGATGACAAGCAGGCTGCCGTCGCGGTTCGGATCGTACCTGGCGGGTGCCGTGCACTGCTCGCTCGGGCGGTCAACCACTCCGAAGACCAGACCATCCTCATCGGAGAGGCCAGGCAACTCGCTCAGTCGGATCAGTGCGGGAAGCGGGTCACACCATGGCCTGCGTGGCTGAACGCCCGCATCAGTCGCCTGCGAGCGCCAGCGCTGATCCACTGTCCGAACGTCACTGTCGTGGGTCAGTGCGACCTGCACTGCGCGCGCAGCCTCTCCGCCAAGCGAGACGAGCGCGCGTCCAACCGGCAAGCGTGGCAGTTCAGCGGCGGCGGAAGTTCCCAGCAGCGCCGTGCTGTCCGAGGCATTATTGACCCTGAGCGAGACCCGCAGCGTGCAGTTCGCCAGAACCGCATCCCTGACCACTCCAGACGGGCGCTGGGTACACAGGATCAGATGGACGCCCAGCGAGCGACCTCTGGCCGCGATATCGGCAAAGAGCTCATGGAGGTCTGGAAAATCCTGCACCATTGCCGCGAACTCATCCACCACAATCACGAGTCTGGCCAGCGGATGCTCCGGCGCGAGCTGTTCTATGGATCGCGCGCCAGCTTCGGCGAGTGCTCGCTCGCGATAGCGGAGTTCGGCGCGAAGGCTGGTCAGTGCCCTGCGGGCAGAATGCTCATCGAGGTCGGTGATGAGCCCAACGCTGTGCGGTAACTGCTGGACAGCGTGGAAGGAAGACCCGCCCTTGAAATCGACCAACAGAAAAGTGACCCGCTGCGGCCCGAATCGTGCCGCCATGGCGAGAATCCAGGCGACGAGAAACTCGCTCTTCCCGCTGCCGGTGGTACCCCCGACGATCGCGTGCGGGCCATCGCGCACGAGGTCGAGCGCGAGTGGCCCGGTCACCGACTGAACGGGGGTGCACGCGAGCGAATCTCGCGGGCCAGCGTCGGCTCGTCCAGAACCCTGGTCCTCCTGGTCGGTACCGCACAAGGACGCGAAATCCACGCTACCGGGAAGGGCGTCCGCACCGTCCAAGAGTCCTGCTGCCTCCGCAGCTCCCGCCAGAACGGCGGCGAAACGCCCTGACTGCTCTCTGGAGATAAACTCGGGAACGACCGCGCTCTCGACCGCCTCGACGGGCGCAGGGATTATCTCGCACGAGGTTGCTCCTTCGACGCGCAACAGCACGCGACACTCTCGTGGCAGCGACGCGGCAGACTCCGCAACCGCGATAGTGACGGTATCGGATACTCGCTGGCCCGAAGTCTCGGATGTCTTGATAGAGGCTTGCACTACTGACCGTGCACGACGCCGGAACACGACTGTGCCAGCTAATGATCCCGCCAGCACCAGAGTGTGAGGCAGGCCCGCTAGCCAGTGGTTGCCACCGTCATGCGCGGTGACAAGCTCATAATCTCTTGGCGAAAGATGCGTGGCCAGCTGAAGAATGATGCCCCGCGCGACGGCAGAAGCGAGCACTGCGTTTCCATAAATCCCGAGTCCCAAGCGGGCGTCGACAACGACAGGTGCCGCCCGCAGCGTCGCGGCGCTGACCCGCAGGGAGTCGAGCGCCTCGGCGTACTCGTCCGGTGCCGGAGAGAACGCGGAACCCTCTGTGTCTTCCAGCGCGAGAGTGCTGGTCAGGCACCCTGTCCCCACCACCACGAGCAGCTCTCGCCCCAGTCCCCCGCGCCAGCGTTCCGCGTCACGGTGAGGTGCAGCGATCAGAGACCGAGCATCCCGGTGCACGGCGACGCGTCTCGCCCGCTCACGGGCATGTCCCACGTCGATTGCCTCCCGCAAGGCGGCGACCTCTGCTGCGAAACGGCGTCGCTCGCGTCGCAGTGTTGTACGCCCCTGCATCGCTGCGTCGCCGAGGCTTGCAATGGCAACGATGGGCCCAAGAAGGGCAAACACGAGTACATAGGGCGACTGGGTTACTGCCCACAGTGCGAGCGAGCCGACGACGGGTGCTGCCGTAGCCACGACAGGAAACGATCGAGCTGGCGGCAGAGCGGGGCGACGCGGCAGAGCGAGCGCGCGCGCCGTTGAGTGAGGCTCTACCGATCCGAACTCGGCCTGCCTGCGCTGTGCGATCACCGAACCAGCAAAGCAGTCCAATCGACTGGCCTGGCCCTGTAGCGCGCAATACGGGAACTACTGGG
>JBDTAD010000431.1:0-2683 GCA_039924815.1 Lacisediminihabitans sp. | reverse complement strand
CCGAGGTCATCCACGGCCTCGCGGCTCATGAGCGAGACGACCCGAAACGGTCCGGCCTGCATTTCGACCTGCGCCATCACGGAGTCCTTCGTGACCTTGGTGACGATGCCGCGCAGTCGATTTCTGGCCGAACTGCGCGACCCGCCAGCCTCGGCCGCATCCTGCGCATTCGCCTGCGCCAGCGCGGCAAGTTCTGCCCCGTTCACCAGAGATGGGCCGTTGTCGCCCTTAACCAGAGTGAGCCTGCCGGATTCGGCCCAGCGCCTAACAGTGTCATCGCTCACGCCGAGAAGGGCCGCAGCCTCACTGACCCTGAACTGATGTTGTGCCATGCTTCGACATTACCGTCTTGATTCCGCACCCGCGTTCGTTTGACCGTTTTTATGCCGCTTCTGCGTATCAACCTCGGAGCTAGGCTTTAACCAAGGGGTATCCCGAAATCGCGGCGCAGAAAGACGGCAATGACTTCGGTCGAACAGCACGCTCAACACATCAGAACACTCGTCGCTAAGGCGATAAGCCCCGCAGATGGCGTGGTTGAACTGCCGCTGGTGGAAGCACTGGGCAGGGTCACCGCTTCTGCGGTTGCCTCCCCCATCGACCTTCCCCTGTTTCGCAATTCGCAGATGGACGGCTATGCCGTACACGCGGCCGACCTCGCCCGCATCCCCGTCACCCTGCCGGTAGCCGGCGATATTCCGGCCGGCCCCGCAAGCCCACCGCCGCTCGCCGCCGGAACCGCGACGAGGATCATGACGGGTGCCGTCGTGCCGGACGGCGCAGACTGCGTGGTGCCGGTCGAAGACGTTTCCCTGGCCGACGATAGCGCGACCGTCACAATTCTGACCGGGCGCGCATCCGGTGACTTCGTACGCAACCGAGCGAGCGACCTGGCCGCCGGATCCGAGCTACTCCCCGAGGGGCAGCTGCTCGGAGCTCGGCATCTCGCCGCCCTGGCTGCTGCGGGAATCGCCACAGTGGCGGTGCGCCGCAGGGTTCGCGTGGCCGTCATCAGCACGGGTGCAGAACTCGTCGCCCCCGGTGGAACACCGCAGCCCGGACAGATCTTCGATTCGAATCTGGTGGCGCTCTCCGCTGCCGTGATCGAGACCGGTGCAGGGCTCGTGCTGGCCGAGCGCAGCACCGACGAGGCCTCGACCTTCCGCGACATCCTGGACCGTGCGACTTCCCTCGCCGATCTGGTCATTACTTCTGGCGGAATTTCTGAGGGTGCCTACGAGGTGGTGCGCGAGGTCGTCGGGCCACTCGGGGCGGCCGTCGGGCACATTGCGATGCAGCCAGGTGGGCCGCAGGCCACTGCGGTCGTGAACGGTGTTCCGGTCTTGTGCTTCCCCGGTAACCCCGTGAGCACCCAGGTGTCGTTTGCGATCTTCGCGAGGCCGGTGCTGCTGGAGGCTGCGGGGCGCGGCAGCGGCGTGACGTCCGAGCGCGTGCTTACCGAAGATCTCCGCTCGATTTCCGGTAAACGTCAGTTTCGGCGAGGGCGGCTCGGTGAGGGAAACACGGTCGAGCTGGTGTCGGGCCCAAGTTCACACCTCGTGGCCGCGATGGCGCGCGCCGACGTCTTGGTCGACATCCCTGCCGAGGTCGGCGCGATGAGCGCGGGCGAGACCGTGAGAGTGTGGTCACTATGAATGAGTTGTCGCACGTTGACTCCGACGGCCGCGCACGCATGGTGGATGTCGGCGACAAGTCTGAGACCACACGTGTTGCGACGGCGGCAGGCCGAATCACCACCACGGCGGCCGTTATTGCGCTCGTGCGCTCGGACGACATGCCGAAGGCGGATGTGTTGTCCACTGCTCGTATTGCGGGAATCAACGGGGCGAAGAAGACGTCAGAGCTCATCCCGCTCTGTCACCAACTGAACCTCAGCTCGGTCAATGTTTCGTTCGAGCTTGCCGAGGATTCGATTGCGATCGAGGCGACGGCGAAGACGTTCGGTCGTACCGGTGTCGAGATGGAGGCGCTCACCGCGGTCGCCATCGCGGGACTCACGCTGCACGACATGATCAAGGCAGTCGATCCTGCTGCTGTGCTGGGCGACATCCGTCTCGTGAGCAAGAGTGGCGGTAAGCGTGGCCACTGGACCAGGGATGGCGTGATTGCTCCTGCTGCGCTGCGGCCCGGCACGGCCACGGTCGTCGTCGCCTCCACCACGGGTGCGAGTGGCGAGCGGCCAGACACGACTGGTCCGATGATTGCGGAGTGGCTGACTTCTGCCGGTTACTCGGTCGACGAGGTCAGTGTGGTTCCGGATGCCGGGATCGCCGCCGAATTGGTTCGGGTCGTTGCGACTGCCCCGGCTGTGATCATCACGACCGGTGGAACGGGTGTCTCCCCCACCGACCAGACTCCGGAAGCGACATCCGCGGTGCTCGATCGCGAGCTGCCCGGTGTTGCGGAGGCGCTGCGGGCGAAGGGTCTAGAGTCGACGCCGATGGCTGCGCTCAGTCGTGGACTCGTGGGGCTCGCCGGTCAGACGGTGATCGTGAACCTGCCGGGTTCGCGTGGCGGCGTGAAGGACGGGCTTGCTGTGCTGGATGAGTTGCTGCCGCATTTGGTGGCGCAGGCTTCCGGGGATCCGCGGCACTGATACCTCGTCCTGCGGGTCGAGTAGGCCGCGACGCAGGAGCAACCGTGTCGAGGCCTTCCTGCCCAG
>JBDTAD010000430.1:0-12351 GCA_039924815.1 Lacisediminihabitans sp. | reverse complement strand
GGGCCAGGTAGACCGCGCTCACGATGACACTCGGCCAGCCGTGCAGCACACCGGTTACCTGCAGCACTCCAATAACGAGGCTGAGCACCACCGCGAACACGAGCAGCGGTGGAGCGAAGAAGCGCCAGGGGTTGCGTCCGCCGTAGCGGCGCACGAGTTCCCCGCGCCACACGCCGGTGGCGAAGAACTGTCTGGCCAGCTTGCGCCAGCTTTCTCGCGGCCAGTAGCTGACCTTCAGGCTCGGATCGAACCAGACGACGTGGCCCGCCGCACGGATGCGCAGGTTGAGTTCCCAGTCTTCGCCGCGGCGGATCGACTCGTCGAAGAACCCCACCTCTTCGAGCACTTCCCTGCGAAACACACCGAGATAGGCGGACTCTGCCGGGCCTTCTGTCGCACCGCCGTGGTAACGCGCTCCTCCGAGTCCGAACTTGCTGTTGTAAGCACGGGCGACAGCGGACTGGAACGGGTTTTTGCCGCGGGCGAGCATCACGCCGCCGACGTTGGCGGCTCCCGTGCGTTCGAGAGTTTCGACGGCCGCCCTGGTGTAGCCGGGTTCCAGCTCTGAGTGGGCGTCCACCCTCACGATGATGGGGTTGGTGCTCGCGGCGATCGCAAGGTTCAAGCCGACGGGAATATCGACATCCGGATTCCGCACCGTGTGAATACGGCTGTCGGCCTGGGCGAGTCGCTCGATGAGCTCGTCGGTGCCATCCGTCGACGGTCCGAGTGCGAGCACAACCTCTTTGTCGCCGTCGTAGTCCTGTGCGAGCACCGTACGCACGGCGTTCTCGACGTATGCGACTTCGTTGAGCACGGGCATGACGTAGGAGATTCCCGGTAGGGCTTTTCCTGTGGCTGCCATGTAGTCCAAAACTCAAAGTGGGTGGACTGATGAGCTTACCAGTCGGTAAAACGAGAGCACGGAATCCCCGGACTGACCGAGGATTCCGTGCCGTTGCTGAGTTGCTTGAAGGTTACTTGAGTGTTCCGAGCGTGACGTTTGCCGTGTAGGTCTTGCCGTTTCTCACGTAGTTCAACTGAGTCTTCGCGCCAGCCGCGAGGACCCGCACCTGAGCGGTGAGGTCGGTCTTGCCGCTGATCGGCACGCCGGCGAAACTGGTGACGATGTCACCCTTCTGCAGGCCTGCTGCCGCGGCAGCACCGCCGCTCGTGAGGTCTTCGATGCTCGCGCCGACGATCGTGCTGTTGGTTACGGTCTGGCTGTCGCCGACATCCGCTACCGATGCACCGAGGAGGCCGTGGGTAGCCTTGCCCGTGCTGATGATTTCATTGGCGATGCGCTTGGCGAAGTTCGCGGGGATCGCAAAACCGACGCCGATGCTGCCGGATGCTGAGCCAGCGCCGCCCGAACCCGCGCTGGCGATCGCGACGTTGATGCCGATGACCCTGCCGTCGGAGTCGAGCAGTGCGCCACCGGAGTTGCCGGGGTTGATCGCTGCATCGGTCTGGATGACCGCCAGGGCAATGGAACTCTGTGCAGTGGTGTCCGGCTGGGTGCCCTTGGGCGTTCCGAACTGCCAGAAGTCGAACGGACCGTTGCTGTTTCCGTTGTTCTTTCCGTTGCTGCCGTCGTCACCATTGCTGCTACTGCTGCTATCTGGTACCGCAGAGGATGCGATGGTGATGCTGCGGTTCAGAGCGCTGACGATGCCGTTGGTCACCGTGTTCGAGAGAGCGAGAGGAGCACCGATTGCAATGGCCGAGTCACCGACGTTGAGCTTGCTGGAGTCAGCAAACTGCAGTGGAGGCAGGTCGTTCACGCCGTCAATCTTGACGACCGCGAGGTCTGAGATGGGGTCGGTGCCAACGACCTTTGCGCTGTAGAGGTGCCCGTCGGACGTCTCCACCTTGACTTTCGCGTTGGCGACTTCTCCGTCAAGCGTGACGACGTGGGTGTTCGTGAGAATGTAGCCGTCTTTGCTCAGAATAACGCCGGATCCGGTGCCTGCAGAGGAGGTACCGGTCACGTTAATAGTGACGACCGAAGGCGTTGCCTCAGCGGCAACCTTGGTGATGAGTGTGGCGTTATCGCGGTCGTTGACCGTGATGTTCGCGGGCTTAACCGCTGTGCTGGATGTCGTCTGCACGTTTTGGCCGCCGCCGGTCGCAAAAGCGTAGACCCCCGCACCGGAAACACCACCGACGAGAGCCCCTACCGCGAGGGCTGCGACGAGGCCGACCGCCCTGGAACGTTTGGGGGATGCTGCTGGCGTGGGAGTTGGAGTAGCCCAGCTGCGTGCCGGACCGACGGGGCCAGTCACTGCTTCCGGCTGCGGGCCTGCCTCGGTCTCTGGGCGCGGTGCCTCGTTCTGCCCTTGATATGCGGAGGATGCTGTCCCTGACGCTTCGTGCTGAGACGCGGCGAGCCTAGCTTGGGTCTCGGGGAGCGTCTCCTGAGGAGTTTCGGCCGGCGTGCCTGCCACTGACTCATTTTCTGGGGGTACGGAGCCCTCGGTCGGGCCTTGGGGACTGTCGGTCATTGGTGCTGCTCCTTCCAAGCGCTGCTAGCATCCATCGCCAACCTGAACATTCTATTTGCGCGCGCTGTGAGCGTGCCGACTGCGGGCTATGAGTCTGATTCGCCTGCGATTAGCAGCCAGGACCGCGCGGAAGAGCGCTGCAGTTCCGTTGCACCAGGACAGTTTTCGCATCTCCGGCGGTGGCATGCAGTCGATTAGCTGGAACCGGCAGTGTGCCGACCACGGGGATCCAATTGTCACCCGCGTAGCGGTACTCGGCAGAGAAGTCGATCGTCAGGTCGATGTCGTAACTTCCGGCCTTCGCATAGACGTGGCTGGTCGGGGTGCGCTCGAACTCGCGGATGCCCTGGGCCGCCCAGGTTGCTCCCTTGGTACCGAGGTTCGCGCTGTGTCCGTCACCGTAGCTCCAGCGGAAGCGCGCTGGCGTGAAGCGCACGGATGCCTGCTGGCCAAGCAACACCCCGGTCTGCACCTGGGACTGTGCGGTGGCGTAGAAGTTGGTGTTCAGCCCGACGATCATCCACCCGTTCGGTTCCATGTGGTCAACGCCCGGAGCGGGCTTGAAGTTCACGAGGTCGGAGATTGTGACCGGCGCGATGACCGTATAGGGGTCCCGGTAGTACGGGTCGCCCGGTCCCGGTACGTCGGGCGGACGCGGCGTGGTGGCCTTTGTGCCCGACGAACCTCCGGTGGTCGACTGGCCTGACCCGGTGCCGTTGCCGTTGCCGTTGCCGTTACTTTTGCCTTTACCGTTCCCCGGGAGATCTTTCGATGCAGAGAGGTCTACGCCGTCACCGTTGATTTGGGCGGTTGCCTCCGTCTGAGGGCAGCCCACAGTAAGGTCCTGCTCGCGCGTGCAGGCTTGGGCCGGAGTAGCCACGAAAATCAACGAAATAAGCACGAAGGTGAGGGTTAGGCTACCCATAAGCTTCTTGTTCATTATCAGCAGACCCCTGCACCTGACCATGCGTCGGTAGACGAGACCAGTAGGCCCCCGTCTTTGTTCAATTTTTTGTCAAATGAAACTTCGAAAGCCTGCCTATCGGGCCTAGCTGCTGACACTACGGATTGCCCAGTGGCGTCGAGAACATCGACTTTGGAAACATCGACGCAAACATAAATCGTCACAACGCCAATGCCGTCCGGGCTCGATGAAGATTGTTGAAGAGTCGGGTTACTGAAGCTAGTTTCCCCTTCGCTTCGGTAGCCCTTCTCGCTAAAAGATTTCGCGCTAGTGCGCTCGTCCTCAAGACTCTGACCGGAAACTAAACTCTCCATCCGCTCGATGCCACTGCCGCCAGCCTGAAGGAGCTGATCCGAAGCTTTGAGGTACGCGGCGTAGGCCTTCGTGGCGGCGGCTAGGGCATCCGCGTCCGAGGCGAAGAGCGGCTTCACGCTTGAGGTGGCCTGAGGTGTTACTACGGGGTCTGGCTGCGCGCATCCGCTCAACAGGAGTGCGCACGCGGCGAGGGCAAGCATCGCCTGCAGTGGGCGCGAGCGCTGTCGAGGGAAAATCCGCATAGCTGAAACGGTAGGGCACCGGGCGTCTCCGCGGCAAAACTTTCCACAACGATGGCGCGTTGCGCCAGATGGTCGGTGCAGCAGACGCTGACCCACCATGTGGCGCAACGCAGCACCAACGCATGGCGGGTGTGGACGCGCCACCCGGCTAGGCGGGCAGGCCCACTCCAGCTCAGGCGAGCGGAGAGGTGCGGCGCAGTGCCAACTGGCGCGCGACGGTCCACGCCACCACGACCGCGACGAGGGCCATGCAGACGGCACCGAGGCCGGAGTATCCGATCAGTGTGAGCACGGGCCCAGCGAGCGCGCCACCCACAGCGGCAGTCGAGTTCATGAGCAAATCGGAGACGCCCTGCAGACCCGCGCGATCATCCACCGGAACGGACTCGGCGACGAGCGTGGAACCTGCGATGGTGGATGCCGACCAGCCGAGGCCTAGGAGGATCAGGCTGACGGCGACCCAGACATCCGAATCGGCCTGCGCCCACGCCACGACGAGTGATGCGAGCAACAGGGCTTGGCCCACGAGGATAACGGGGATGCGACCCCAGCGGTCTGCCGCCCAGCCAAAGATCGGGGAGAGCGCATACATCCCGGCGATGTGCAGGCTGAGGGTGAAGCCGACGATCTCCAGCGTTGCGCCGTGCTCGTAGAGGTGCACGGGCGTCATCGACATCATCGCGACCATGGTGGCGTGGCTGAGGGCCACAGCGACGACCGCATAGCGGGCGCCGGCGTTCACCCGCAGGCTCGCGAAGCCATGCTTGGGCGGGATGCCGCTCGCGGCCGGCGCACGCTCCAGCGCGGTGAGCAGCGGGTCGGGTCGCAGCCCCACGAAGTACACCGCCATCGCGACGAGCTGCGCGCTCACCGTGAAGACGAACGGGCCGGTGAGTGTCGGGAGCCCGATCGCGCCGCCGATCGCCTCCCCCGGGCCGATGAGGTTCGGCCCGAGCACGGCGCCGATGGTAGTCGACCAGACGACAACGGAGAGTTGGCGAGCCCTGCGGTTCGGATGCGCCAGGTCGGTTGCGGCGAACCGCGCCTGCAAGTTGGTGGCGGATGACGCCCCGGCCAGCGCAAGTGCCACCAGCAACAGCGGAAAGTTGCCGAGGGCCGCAGCACCCACGGCCAGCAGCGCCCCGAGCGCCGCGAGAACGGAGCCACCGGCCAGTGCGACCCGGCGTCCGCGAGACTGTGCCGCTCGCGCAAGTGGCACCGCGAGCAGGGCGGCTCCCAGTGTGCTCATGGTGGCGGCCATCCCGGACCAGGCCGGGGATCCGGACACGTTCGCTGCAAGGAGGGCACCGACTGACACCGTCGCACCTAGGCCGATGCCACCGAGAATCTGCGCACCCACTAGGGTGCGCACAACCTTGCGCTGGATCGGATCGACGTCAGTCACCGTGCGACGCCGCAATACACAGTCAGCTGGCTTCCTCGTGGGCGACGCGTTGGCCAACAACGGCGCTCACTCCGTCTTGTCGCATCGAGACGCCGTAGAGAGCATCCGCTATTTCCATCGTGCGCTTTTGATGAGTAATGACGATGAGCTGGGATGTCTGTCGCAGGTCTTCGAAGATCGTGAGCAGTCGGCCAAGGTTGGCGTCGTCGAGCGCGGCCTCAACCTCGTCCATGATGTAGAACGGGCTGGGGCGCGCCTTGAAAATCGCGATGAGCAGTGCGACGGCGGCCAACGATCGCTCGCCACCGCTAAGCAGCGAGAGGCGCTCGATCTTCTTACCCGCTGGCTTGACCGAGACCTCGATGCCGGTCGTCAGCAGGTTCTCCGGATCGGTGAGATGGATGCTGCCGGTGCCGCCCGGGAACAGGATCGGGAAGACCGTATTGAACGCGGCCTTGGTGTCATCGAAGGCGCTCGAGAAGATGTCCTGCATCTTCTCGTCGATCTCCTCGATGATCGTAAGCAGATCTTTGCGGGTATTGGTGAGATCGGTGAGCTGCTCGGTGAGGAACTTGTGCCGCTGCTCCAGCGCGTCGAACTCTTCGAGGGCAAGCGGGTTAACCCGACCGAGCTGGGCGAGCTTACGCTCCGCTTTGGCGAGGCGTGACTCCTGCTCGGAGCGGACGAAGCGGATGCCGTCGGCAGCATCCTCGCCATCGTCACGTCCGCGAGCGTCCTGTCCACGTTCGTCCCGCTCACCTTCGTTCCGCCCAAATGAAGGATGAGAGCGCTCACTTACTTCGTCCTCCCCCGGATTCTCGGGGCCGGCATCCGTCGACGCCTTCATTTGGGCGAAAGCCGGGTCGGTGTCCGCGTCCGGGTCGGTGTCCGCGTCCGGGTCGGTGGCCGCGTCCGCGTCAGCTTCGGGAGAAGTACCGGCGGAAGGAGCAGAAATAACGGAGGCGTCGGGGAGAAGGGCGGCATCTCGGGGCACGAGTTGCTCCGGGCCGTATTCGGCCACGAGCACGTCTTCGACGAGACCGAGTTCCTCGCCGGCGCGCTCGAGCAGTGACGAGAGCTGCAGCTTTTTCTCGTAGACCTGCATCTCGAGCCCGTGCACCGTCTCGCTCACTGCGGTCAGGCGTTCGCGCAGAACATTCTCGTCCCGACGCAGCTTGGCTAGTTCTTCGTTCTGTGCCGTTCGATCGTGCTCGCGGGTGCTCAATTCGACCCGCGCCTCCGAGACGGAACGATCCACGGAATCCATCACAGCGGGAAGAGCAGCGACGACGCGCTCGGCCGAAGCAACCTGACGACGACGGATGACCGCGCGCCTGGCCGCCTCCTCCGCCTGAGCCCGCTCGGCCTCGAGCCTGCGCTGCAGAGCATCTGCCCTGGCCTCCTCGGCACGCACACGCTCGCGGGCCGTCTCCACCTGCAGGCGAGCCTCCACCTCGAGTTCCCTGGCCTCCTCGAGTTCGTCGAAGAGCGCGTCACGTGCAGCGACGTCGAGGATGGGACGCGGGCGAGACTTTGCGGCCTCAAGTTCTTGGGTGGCTCGCTCGGCCGCGGCAGCGGCATCCGTCACCGTGTCGGTCGACAGCGCCAGGGCGCGTTCGAGACGCTCGGATTCCGCGTGCGCCGCCTCAACTTGCACCCGAGCGCGGTTGAGCTTCTCCATTCGGGCGGCAAGCTGGGAGTCGAACTCGCGCAGTGCCGCGAGCGCATGGCTGGACTGCTGCTTGGCAAGCTCCAGCGCACCGCGGTGCTCCGCGAGCGCAAAACGGGCCCGCTCGATGAGGGACGTGACCTCACCCAACCGCTCATTGGCGGCATCCCGATCGGCGACCAGTTCGAGGCGGGAACGCTTGGCACCAGAGCCGCCGCGCAACACGTAGCGACTGAGCACGTCGCCGGACTTGGTGATGACGGTGACCTCGGATGCGTGGGGCAGAGTCTTCCAGACGGCGCGCGCGATGTCGAGGTCGTCGGCGATCACGACGCTCGCGAGGAGGCCGAGTACGCCCGCGGGGGCTGTGATGACTTGGGCAGCGGGGACGGCGCCGGAGGGAAGGTTAGGGGTGCGCCCTTCGATAGGCTCAGGGACCGAAGTCGGCTCGGCCAATACCAGCTCTACTCGCCCCATGTCTGCGGCCTGCGCCTCGGCGAGCGCGTCGATGCCCGCGTCCCTGTTTTCGGCAAGCACGGCATCCGCCAGGGACCCGAGGGCCGCGGCGATGGCCGCCTCAAAGCCGGGCTGCACCTGCACGTGCTCGGCGACCAGGCCGCGGATGCCCTTGAGCTTTGCCGAGACCAGCGCGGTCGAGCCGTCCTTCTGGTCGAGGGCGAGGGTGAGCGCACTCGCGCGGCCGGCGAGGGCATCGCGCTCGCGCTCGTGCTTGTGCAACGCGTCCCGCAGCCGCTCGATCTCCGACTCCGCCGCGATGACTTCGGACTGCGCAAGCTCGTAGGCCGCGTCGAGGTTGGTCTCCCCCGCGTCGGTGATTGCGGCATCCGCTTCGAGCGTCGTGAACTCCGCCTGCGCTGCCTCGCGTCGAGCGAGCGCAGCGTCGAGCGCATTCTGCTGGCGCAATACCTCACCCCTGACCGCGGCAAGCCTCGTCGCTGCGGACTCTGCCTGACCGGTGAGCTTCGAGACCTCGAGGTCGTGACGAGACACGAGCGCACTCTGCTGGGCGATGTGCTCGTCCAGCCCGTCAAGGTTCGAGCGGGCAAGGGCCGTGGCCGTCTGGGCGTGCTGCCACGCTTCCTCGGTGATGTCGATCTGCTCGCGCAGGCGCGCTGCCTCGGCACGGGCATCCGCCACCGTCTGCTCGGACACGCCGGATGTCGCATCCGTCGACTCTGACTCCGAGCCCAGCAGGGCGAGCCGCTGGTTCGCGAGCGTGTAGAGGCCGCGCAGACGCTCCTGCACAGACTCGAGTCCAAAGGCGGTGCGGCGGGCGAGATCGACGGAGTCGCCGAGCTGCTCCTCTTCGATGCGATGGCCGCGCAGCTTGTTCTGGTCGAGCTGCTCTTGCAGCACGATGCGCTCGGTCTTGCGCTCAGACTCGCTGCGACTGTGCAGAGTGATGGCGGTACGGAGCGTGACGACGTCGTCTGCGAGAAGGCGGGCACGGGCATCCCGCACGATCGCGGCGATGGACTGCGCCTCCTTGGCGATCTCGGCCTGGTGCCCGAGCGGCTTGAGTTGACGGCGAATCTCCCCGGCCAGGTCGCTGAGCCTGGTGAGGTTCGCCTGCATCGCGTCGAGCTTGCGAATGGTCTTCTCTTTGCGACGACGGTGCTTGAGGATGCCCGCGGCCTCCTCAATGAAACCGCGCCGCTCCTCAGGGCTTGCCCGCAGCACCGCATCGAGCTGCCCTTGGCCGACGATGACGTGCATCTCGCGGCCGAGGCCGGAGTCGCTCAGGAGCTCCTGCACGTCGAGAAGGCGGCAACTGCTGCCGTTGATCGCGTACTCGCTGCCACCGTTGCGGAACAGGGTGCGACTGATCGTGACCTCGGCGTACTCGATCGGCAGCGCGCCATCCGAATTGTCGATGGTGAGGATGACCTCGGCTCGGCCGAGTGGTCCCTTGGTTGCCGTGCCCGCAAAGATGACGTCTTCCATCTTGCCGCCGCGGAGAGTCTTGGCGCCCTGCTCCCCCATGACCCAAGCGAGCGCATCCACGACGTTGGACTTACCCGAACCGTTCGGTCCGACGACACAGGTAACACCGGTTTCGAAGGCAAAGGTGGTGGGTTGAGCGAAGGACTTGAACCCCTTAAGGGTCAGGCTCTTGAGATACAACGGCCCACCCTTCGCTCGCGTGCGCAATACCTGCGTCTACGGTACCGGAGAGCGTGGCGTGATCAGCACGCGGACGCTTGTTTCGGGGCGTGGCTTGCCTGAGGCGCACCCGGCCGAATGTTCGGGATGTGTAAAGAACCGCGCCACCCACCACCCGAGTGCCCCAGCTGCGATTGAATGGCACCATGACGGAGGGTCGCGGGCTCGTGCTGATCGTGGAGGACGAGCGCGCGATCGCGGAACTCCAGCGCCTCTACCTCACCGAGGCGGGCTACGGAGTGCATATCGAGTCGGATGGCAAGGCGGGCCTCGCCGCTGTGGCACGGCTCAGTCCGGTGGCGATTGTGCTCGACGTTGGTCTGCCTCTGATGGATGGCATCGAGGTATGTCGGGCGCTGCGCGATCGCGGTGACTGGACTCCGATCATCTTCGTCACCGCGCGCGACGAGGAAGTCGACACCATCCTCGCTCTGGAGCTTGGAGCGGATGATTACCTGACCAAACCGTTCTCCCCGCGCGAGCTGGTTGCCAGGCTCAAAAGCGTGCTGAGGCGCCACGATGGGCAACCCCCTGAGACCCTGGCATCCGGCTCGGTGGTGCTCTACCCGGATCAGCGAAGAGTGGAAGCCGGTGGCATCGCCGTAAGCCTCACTGCGACCGAATTCGACCTGCTGGCGAAGCTGATGAGCGCTCCCGGCAGGGTTTTTAGCAGAGAGAGCTTGTCGGCGAGCGTGTGGGGGCAGGCCGACTATTCCGGTGGCCGCACGGTAGACGTTCATGTCGCGCAGCTGCGCGGCAAGCTGGGCGACGCGAGCCCGATCGTGACATTCCGCGGCGCTGGGTACTCCGTCGCTCCGAACTCATGAACGGCAGGAGCGCTCGCGGTGGCGTGCTGAGACGCTGGCTGGGCTCGCTGCGCGGGCGCATCACCCTCGTCACCGTGGCGGTCGCAATCCTCGCCGTGTTGGTCACCGGACTCGTGTCGGTGAAGATCGTGCAGCAGTCAACACTCGACTCCGCGCGAGCGCACCTGCGCACGCAAACGCAGCTGGTGAGTCGGATGCCGGCAAGCCTCACCCTGGACCAACTGGAGAACCGCGTTCACCTGGCTCTGGGCGACACCGAGGTCGGACTCGTCTCGAGCACTGGCATCACCTCCGGCCCAGCCGCCGCCTACCTCACCCCAAAAAACATCAGGGTTCTCCTGAGCGGCACACGGCTCTCTCTGACGCGCAAAGCGGCAGACGGGTCGATGCTCGTCGAGGCGCGACGAAGCACCTCGGGTGGCGCAGTTGTGCTCGCGGTTCCTCTCACTGCGGTCACCAGCAATGTCGCTCAAACGGAAGGCCAGATCTACCTCGCCTTGATCATCGGGATCGTCGTGGCTCTCCTCGCCGGCGCGCTCCTCGCCCGCTGGGTGGCCAAACCCCTCGTCGAGACGGCAACCACGGCCAGACGGATGGCCGCGGGCGAAAGAGGGCTGCGTGTCGCACCGCACACCCCGAGTGAGGTCGCGGACGTGGCGACCGCCCTCGCAGCACTCGACTCGGCACTCGCGACCAGCGAGAGCCGCCAGCGAGAGTTCCTACTCTCCATCTCCCACGAACTACGCACTCCCCTGACCGCGGTGCGCGGCTACGCGGAGGCTCTGCAGGATGGGATGATCGCGGCATCCGACATCCATTCGGTCGGACAGACACTCGTCGGTGAGACCGCGAGGCTCGACAGATTCGTCGCGGACCTGCTCGAACTCGCCCGCCTTGAAGCGGACGACTTCTCTATCGAGCCCGCGCCGGTGGCCGTCATCGAGCTGCTGGACCAGGTGAAGAGCGCCTGGCAGGCCCGCAGCGACTCGCTCGGCGTTCCTGTCGTCGTTCGCACGAGCGGTCCAATGCCCAGCGTCATCACGGATGCCAGACGCTTGCGGCAGGTCATCGACGGTCTGGTGGAGAACGCGCTCAGGGTGGCACCGGAGGGTAGCGCGGTGGAGCTGATCGCGAACGCTCTGCCGAAACAGGTGATGTTGCAGGTGCGGGATGGCGGGCCTGGCCTGAGCAGCGATGACCAAGCCGTCGCGTTCGAGCGCGGGAGTCTCAGGGATCGCTACCGCGACATCCGCCCCGTTGGTACAGGACTCGGCCTCTCTATCGCGTCCCGCCTCACCACGCGATTGGGCGGTACCATCGCGGTGTCGAGCTCCGCTGAGGGCACGGTCTTCACGGTGATACTTCCTTTGAGCTGAGTCGTCTCTGCAGAGGTCTGCGCGAAGCGTGCCATAACTGACCACCGGCGAAGGTTTACACAACCCGAACACGGCGTGTGCGGCACCCAAACATTGCTAATGCAGTCTTAAGAAGTCACAACACCTGTTCTTCGAGCGAAAGAAGTTCCCCATGAAAAAGCCGAGCTTACGCACCAGTATTATCGCCACGGCCGTCGCCTGCACCGCGATCGCCGGCGTCAGTGCGACACCCGCGTTCGCCAGTACCTCTTCGCCTCACGCCACAGGGCGAACACTGGCCCAAATACAGACCAATGCTGCCACGAAGACTGCCGAGCGCGTGACCTCACTCACGAAGGAGATCACCACGATCACCGCGAACACGCACCTCAGCAGCGGCGACAAGTCCGCGATTCTCGGCACCCTGAACAGCGACCTCAGTGGTATGAAATCCCTCGCGACCAAGATCGCCGCAGACACCACGAAGTCCGAGGCGTCCGCAGACTACAAGACGATCTTCACCACCTATCGTGTCTACGCCGTCGCGTTGCCTCAGGCCCGCTTTGCGGCAGCGACAGCAAGTCTCGATTCCGTCTCTATTCCACGACTGACAGCTACGCACACCCGTCTCGTTGCTCGGCTGGCGGGCAAGGGCGCCTCGAAGTCAACACCCGCCCTGCAGGCCGATCTCACCGATCTGAGCACGCAGGTAGCAAACGCCAACACCTCCCTCTCCGGGCTCTCCGCCGCGGCACTGGCTGTCACGCCGGCCCAGTACAACTCGAATCACGATGTCCTGAAGGCCCTCAAGGTGAAGCTCACCGCTGCCCGCACAGCACTAAAGCAGGCCAGACAGGATGCCAAAGCTGTCGTCACGGCGCTGCAT
>JBDTAD010000429.1:0-5106 GCA_039924815.1 Lacisediminihabitans sp. | reverse complement strand
AGCGGTGCTGGCGTGGCCGGAAGCCTGCTCGCCACTTCTGCTGCTTTGCGCCGCGGTTCCCCCGCACGGACACCCCGGAACGGATCATCACGCTCCCGAGACAAGCGCGCCGAGATCGCGGCACGTTCGAAGCGCGGGTCCTCCAGCGCTGCGATTCGCTCGAGTAGGTACGGTGGAACGATGAAGCACTCCATCGCTTCATGCTGCCACTCTTTGCGGCACTCGTCGCGAGTGTGCCTGCGATTCCCAGCCACTGCATCCGCGCTCGCGTTAGCGGGTGTCTACCCGGCCCGCCTCGCGCACAAATTCCTCGACAGTGTCGGCGTCGAGGTGAAAGAGCTGCTCTCCGTCGTGCGGCCCAGAAGAGCGAAGTGTCACGGACTGCACCTGAGTTCCATTCAGTGTCACGAGGCTGCCACCTGATCCAATCACCGCACGCTCCGTGCCCTCGGGAGCGAGCGCGTCTGTCGTGTTCGCGATACCCGGGGTGACGATTACAGGCACGCCAGCAACGCTGCCAAAGACGGAGTGGTGATAGTGGCCAGAGAGGATGACTCGCACGTCTGAACCGCGCACGGTCTCGATCAGATCGTCCGGGTTGTACAACTCGAGCGCCTGGAGCAGGGCAGTGGAAGCGGGTAGGGGCGGGTGGTGGATGACGAGTACTGTTCCAGCCTGTGCAGGCACGGACAAGACATCGGCTAGCCAGTGAAGTTGATCGGAACCGAGCTCACCGTATCCCGCGTGAGGAACAGAACTATCAAGCGTGATAACGCGCCAGGGCCCAACGGCGCTGACCGCATCGATTGAGGTGCGCGATGACGGGATGGGCAGAGTGTCGTGTCCGCTGCCGAGCACGGCCCGAAAGTTCGCGCGGTCGTCGTGGTTGCCCATGGCGTAAACGACCTTCGCGCCGTGATCGGAAGCCCAGGGTTGGAGTACGGAACGCAGGCGTTCATAAGAGCGCAGAGATCCGTCCTCCGAGAGATCGCCAGAGGCCACTACAAGGTCGAAGGGCCCGAGGCGAGCGAACTGCTCCAGGGTGCGGGTGAGCGCCTCCAAGGTGTCGACCCGACCGTAGTGCAACGAGTCGTCGCCGAAGAGATGGGTATCAGACAGGTGCAGGATTCTGAGGGGGGACGACTCTGGCACTCTGAGACACTACAGCCCACGCTCACCCGGGGCGAGTGGCAACGCCGTCGAACGGCTGGGCCGTCTTGGTGCTTGGCCGTGGCGTTCCAGCCCTGTGTGCGAAGATCTCGGCATGGGAACGCTGAAGCAGCTCGAGACGGCACAGGGAACACTGGAGTTCTATCAGAGTGATCCGTCTGGGCCGATACGGGGTGGGCTAGTCCTGATCCATGAGATCTGGGGACTCGTGGAGCACATCCGCGATGTCGCCGACCGGTTTGCGGCAGAAGGATACCTTGTCGTTGCTCCCGACCTGCTGAGTGGGGTCGGAGTCGATCCGCAGGTGGGGCAAGAGCTTCAGAACCTGATGTTCAGCGTGGACGAAGCAGAACGCACCGAGGCGCAACCGTTGATGCGTGAGAAGCTGAGCATCTCTAGGTCACCGGAGTATGGTCGCTGGGCCGTCGCCGCGCTGCGGGCCGCCGTCGACCACCTTTCGGCCCAGTTGGGTGTCGACAACCGCATCGCCGTAGCTGGCTTCTGCTTCGGCGGCAGCTATGCCTTCGCGCTCGCCGCAGCGGACACGCGCGTTCGTGCTGCGGTGCCGTTCTACGGTCAGCCGCCCGAGACTTCGGAGCTGAGCACTATTTCCTGCCCGATTCTCGCTTTCTATGGAGATGAAGATGAACGGCTCATGCAGAACCTGCCGGAGGTCACGGCTGCGATGGCGGATGCTGGCGTAGCGTTTACCCCGAAGGTGTACCCGGGTGCGCGTCATGCATTCTTCAACGACAGCAACGCGATGACCTACAACAGTGCCGCAGCCGCAGACTCGTGGTCGCTAACCCTCGACTTTCTGTCACGCACGCTCGGCTGAACCAACTTCTCGTTTCACCGTGCACACTTGAGCAATGACGATTCCCACGGTGACCCTGAACGATGGCAACAAGATTCCGAAGCTGGGCCTCGGAAGCTACGGGCTGCGCGAGGATGTCGGCACAGCATCCATCGTCTCAGCGATCCATTCCGGCTACCGCCTGCTCGATACCGCGCTGAACTACGAGAATGAGCGCGAGGTGGGGGAGGCGATGCGTCTCTCTGGCGTCGACCGTGCCGAGTTGTTCGTCACGACCAAGTTGCCAGGCCGCCATCACGGCTACGACGCGACGCGCGCGAGCTTCGAGGAATCGCGCGCCAACCTCGGTCTCGACTATGTCGACCTGTACCTCATCCATTGGCCGCTCCCGAAGGTAGACCGGTACCTGGATTCCTGGCGCGCAATGATCGCGCTGCGCGACGAGGGCCTGGTGCGCTCCATCGGCGTGAGCAACTTCACCGAGGCGTACCTCACGAGACTGATCGATGAAACGCAAGTGGTGCCCGCCGTCAACCAGGTCGAGCTGCACCCGCGCTTCCCGCAAGAGGTGCTCCGTGCTTTCCATCTGGAACACGGCATCGTGACCCAGAGCTGGAGTCCGTTGGCGAAGGGCAACGCTGTCACTGCAGAGCCAGTTGTTGTCGCGGCTGCCCGGGCGCATCGTGTCACGCCGACTCAGGTCGTACTGCGCTGGCACGTGCAAGTGGGTGCGATACCGATCCCGAAATCCGGTGATGGCGATCGGCAGCGCGAGAATCTCGACGTTTTCGGTTTCGAACTAACGGATGTCGAGATGGCCTCGATCTCGGCGCTCGAAGGCGGCCGACTATGGGATGGAGACCCGGAGACGCACGAGGAATTCTAACTCGATATTTTGTCCTCCTTTTTGGGGGCTTCAGGGGTACACCCCGCGGGGCTACTATCGGATAATCCGATCCGGGAGAGCAATGACTGGAATTGCAACCCACGGAGTTTTCGCGCCGGGACTGTCCACCCGCGGCCCGGTTTCATCCGTGCTTGAAGATTGCCTGAGCGCGCAGCTGCGAGCCAGGCCGCGCGGAGCGATCGCGCGTGTTTTCGGTCTCAGTCCGTTACAGCGCGAGGTTCGCCCTGACTATCTCGCGGCTCTTCGCGAACGCAACACCCACACGGTCTTTTCCAGGCTCGGACCGGAGTTCACCGTTCTGCGCACTGCGTCGGTCGAAACGACACCGGATCATCTCGTTATCGGGCCCCCAGGGATGTTTGCCGTCACGACGCGGGGTTTCTCTGCCAAGAGGATCAAGGTTGGCGGCGCGAAATTTATGGTGAACGGCCGCAAGAATGGAGCGGTCGCCGTAGCTAGACGTGATGCTGCGGAGGCGTCGCGAGAGTTCAGCGATATCGCGGGTGCCCACATCGAAGTCACACCCCTCATCGTGGTCGTTGAACCCCGATCCCTCTCGTTGAACGCGCCCGATGTGGCCGTGACAGAGTCTGCAAAGGTGGCCAGATGGTTCGCTGGATTGCCGAGAACCCTCTCGGACGACACGATCAGCTATCTCACGACCGTGGCCGAGATGCCGGGCAGCTGGTTGTGCGATTGCGAGCCAAGTGGCGATGGTGAAAGGCATGCCCAGCGCTTCGACAGGCTGAGGTGTGAGGTGGATGCCGCGAGAAACCGCGCTCGTCACTGGATCTATGGTGCGGTGTCCGTGGTCGTCGGCGGGGGAGCCGTCGTTGCGGTGGCGTCGTCGAATTCTCTGCTGCTCTGGATGGGTCTCTCCTGAAAGGGGATAGGGTCGGGTCGCGCGCTACCCAGCGAGACGGCCCACCGGCGAGGGTGTGCGCTCATCCGTGCAAGGGCTACGGCGCACACTCTCGACACGGCTTGTTTGGCTCAGCTCAGTGGCGCAGTTTCTCTTCCGCCTCGCGACGTTTGCGACGTTCGGCTTCGGCGGTCGCGGCCTCGGTCGGTGTTGGTGCGGTTCCACCGAGCGAACGCGGCTGCCACCAAGTACCGGTGCCACTGACGGGATAGTCGGCCTGCAGTTGGTTAATGAGGCTTTGAAGCGTCTCACGCAGATGTTCTGTGGCAGTGACTACGTCATCCTCGGCATTCACCACGATGGGCGCTCCCACCGCGCAACGTATGGGTACGCCGAAGCGCTCGAAGAACTTGACCTTGCGGTTCTTGGTGAGCAAGCGCTGACCTCCCCAGATGGCCATCGGAATAACCGGCACGCCAGCCTCGGCCGCAAGTCGGATCGTTCCTGTCTTCAAGTCGCGCACGGCGAAAGACGCGCTCACTCCGGCCTCGGGAAAAACGCCAATCAATTCGCCTTGCTTCAGCGCAGCAATGGCTGCCGAATATGCGCCGGCACCAGCCGTCATGTCCACCGGGATGTGTCTCATGCCGCGCAAGAAAAAGCCGACCAATGGCTTATCGAAGACGGGCATCTTCGCTAGGAAGCGAATACGCCGTCGATTCTGGAGCCAGGTGATCCACTCGGCGAGAGCAAAGTCGAGATATCCGAAGTGGGTGATGGCGAATACCGCGCCGCCTTCGGCAGGAAGGTTCTCGGCACCAACGACTTTAAGTTTCAAGCGCCAGAAGCCGAAAAGCGCTCGCCCAACACCGACAGCAGTGCTGTAGATGGGTTCCCAGCGTCCTCCGGCCATATTTCCACTGTAGCCACAGTTCATGAGCAGATTCGGTGTATCGCTCCGAAAGTGAGGGCGGTTCATTCCGTTGCGTTGGTAACGTTGGCGCGTGGTTTCCAGAGACCATTCATCGGTGTCAGGTGCGGAGAGCATGCGCCAGCGCGACGCTGAAGTCCGGTCAGCGGCGGCCTTCGCTGCGATGCTTACCGCTACCGCGTCGAGACGGGGAAGGCGAGGCGACGCGCAGCTGATGCTAAACTCGCAAGGTTGCCGTATAGCGGCCGCGGATAAAGAGAGCTCGGGCATTCAGCCGCGGGCACCGCGCAACGAGTGAAAGGGGCCATCTATGCCATTAGCACCAGATGCCAAGAAAGCGATCATCGACGAGTACGCAACTCACCCGGGTGATACCGGAAGCCCCGAAGTGCAGGTCGCAATGCTGACCGCGCGCATCA
>JBDTAD010000428.1:0-1677 GCA_039924815.1 Lacisediminihabitans sp. | reverse complement strand
GAGGATGCGGCTGGTCGAGGTCAGCGGGTCGACGGCCGGGTACAGGCCCTTCGACGCGATCTCACGGCTGAGCTCGGTGGTGGCATCAAGGTGAGCAAACGTCGTGGCCGGGGCCGGGTCGGTGTAGTCATCAGCTGGCACGTAAATAGCCTGCAGCGAGGTGATCGAATGGCCACGGGTCGAGGTGATGCGCTCCTGGAGCACACCCATCTCATCCGCGAGGTTCGGCTGGTAACCGACTGCAGAAGGCATGCGCCCGAGCAGAGTCGACACCTCCGAACCGGCCTGCGTGAAGCGGAAGATGTTGTCGATGAAGAGCAACACGTCTTGCTTCTGCACGTCCCGGAAGTACTCGGCCATGGTCAGTGCGGACAGCGCAACGCGAAGGCGCGTCCCCGGTGGCTCATCCATCTGGCCGAAGACTAGGGCGGTCTTGTCGAAGACGCCCGCTTCTTCCATCTCGGCAATGAGGTCGTTGCCCTCACGCGTACGCTCACCGACACCGGCGAACACCGAAACACCTCCGTGGTCGGAAGCAACACGCTGGATCATCTCCTGGATGAGCACGGTCTTACCGACACCGGCACCACCGAAGAGGCCGATCTTTCCGCCAAGCACGTACGGCGTGAGCAAGTCGATGACCTTGATACCGGTCTCGAAGAGTTCAGTCTTCGACTCGAGCTGGTCGAAGGCCGGGGGCTTGCGGTGGATGGGCCAGCGCTCCGTGATCTCGATCTTCTCGCCCGGCTTAGCGTTGAGCACGTCGCCAATGACGTTGAAGACCTTGCCCTTGGTGACATCGCCCACGGGAACCGTGATGGGAGAACCTGTGTCGCGCACTTCCTGGCCACGGACGAGTCCGTCGGTCGGGTTCAACGCGATCGCACGAATCAGGTCGTCACCGAGGTGTTGCGCTACCTCAAGGGTGATTTCGTGAGTCTCATTCGCAATGGTTATCGACGTCTTGAGCGCGTTATAAATTCCCGGAATCGAGTCGTGCGGGAATTCGATGTCGACGACCGGGCCGGTCACTCGGGCGATGCGGCCGACGCCTGCTGAGCCGGTGGCCTTCTCGGATGCTGCCGAAGCTTTCGCGGCGGCCGGCTTTTTCGCGGCAGGCTTCTTCGCTGCCGGCGCCTTCGAGGCGGAGTCTGTCGTAGTCATTTGTTCTCTATTCTCGTAGTTCTTGCTCGTGAGCTACTACTTGGTCGCGAGTGCATCGGCGCCGCCGACGATCTCGGAAATCTGCTGGGTGATCTCGGACTGGCGAGCGTTGTTCGCCAACCTGGTGTAATCCGTAATGAGCTTGTCGGCGTTATCGCTCGCCGACTTCATTGCCTTCTGAGTAGCCGCATGCTTCGACGTGGCCGACTGCAGCATCGCGTTGAAGATTCGACTTTCGATGTAGACGGGCAGGAGGGCATCCAGCACCTTATCTACTTCGGGCTCGAACTCGTACAGCGGAAGCTGCTCATCCTTCGTCGGCGGCTCGATGCCTTCGACGACCTCAAGCGGTAGCAAGCGCACGACCTCGGGTGACTGGGTGAGCATGCTCACGAAGCGGTTGTAAACGATGTGGATTTCGTCGACGCCGCCCTCCTCAGCCGGGGAGATGAAAGCCGAGACGAGGGCGTCACCAATCTCCTTCGCCGTACTGAACTCGGGATTGTCCGTGCC
>JBDTAD010000427.1:0-4491 GCA_039924815.1 Lacisediminihabitans sp. | reverse complement strand
CCTCATAGTCGAAAGCTTCGTCTTGAGAATACGCGAAAAGCTCTTGGATTTCGACTTCGATGGGCAGTTCGACGCCAATCAGGCACCTTACGCACTCTCCGGATGCCGTTCCCGTCACGTCCGCACTGAGCAATATGCCGTCGTGGAGCGACTCCATTCGCAGGTCGACGGTGAGTACGCTGCTTGCTTTGACCGCGATGATGTCGGTGCCGAGGTCATCCGGAACAGTGATCTCCAACGTCCGCTCGCGCATTTCGCCCGGGCGGTGCAGAAGGTCGTACACGTCGACCATGTACGGGGTTTTGGCAGGATGTGGCACCGAAGAAGCTTACCCGACTGCGGTCAGTGACTCTCGACCGCGGTGAAAGCCTCATCGTAGATGGCCAGCGCACGGGCGATTTCCTCCGCAGTGACCACGCACGGCGGCACGACGTGAATACGATTCTCTGAGGCAAACGGCAGCAGCCCCCTAGCCATAAGTTCGGTCTTGAGCCGCGCAATGATCGCGCCCGAGATCGGCTTGTGGGTTGCGGCGTCCTCCACCAGGTCGAGCGCCCAGAACACGCCTAGCCCGCGCACCTCTCCGATCATCGGATGCTTGGCCGCGAGCGCCCGCAGGCCAGGGCCAATGTGGTCCTTACCCATGGTGCGGGCGTTGTCGACGATGCCCTCGGCATCCATTGCATCGAGTGTCGCGACGATGGATGCCATGGCGAGCGGATGCCCGGAATAGGTCAGACCGCCGGGGAACACCTCGTCGACGAAGGCGTTCGCAATCGACTCAGAGATGATGACGCCACCCGCTGGAACGTAGCCGGAGTTGACGCCCTTGGCGAAGGTTATGAGGTCGGGGATGACATTGAAGCCCTTAAACGCGAACCACTCCCCGGTGCGGCCAAAGCCGGCCATGACCTCGTCAAGGATGAGCAGGATGTCGTACTTGTCAGCGAGCGCACGCACTCCGGCGAGGTAGCCGGGCGGTGGCACGAGCACGCCAGCGGTGCCAGGAATGGTCTCGAGAAGGAGCGCGGCGATCGAGTTTGCACCTTCGGCCTGAATGACCCGCTCCAGGTGATGCAACGCGCGCTCGGTCTCTTGCTCTGGCGAATCAGACCAGAACTCCGAGTGGTAGGCGAAGGGCCCGAAGAAGTGAACGTGCCCGCGCGAAAACTGGTTGGGTATACGTCGCCAGTCGCCCGTCGCGCCGATCGCAGCGCCGGTGTTGCCGTGGTACGAGCGGTACTGCGACAGAATTGTGTCGCGGCCGGTCACGAGGCGCGCCATCCGAATCGCATTCTCGTTCGCATCCGCACCGCCGTTGGTGAAGAAGACCTTACTGAACGGACGCCCGGCCTTCTCGAGGATGCGCTTGGCCGCCTGGCCGCGCGCAATGTTGGCGTGAGCGGGGGCGACCATCGTCAAGACGCCGGCCTGAGCCTTGATCGCCTCAATGACCCTCGGATGCTGGTGCCCGATGTTCATGTTGACGAGTTGGCTGGAGAAGTCGAGATACTCCTTGCCGTCGTAGTCCCACACCGTGCTGCCGAGCGCCCCCGCGACCACGAATGGCTTGAGCGCACCCTGTGCCGACCAAGAGTGGAAGACGTGTGCGCGGTCGAGGTCGTAGGCGAGCTTGCCTTCTGCAGGGTCAGGGGTCGTGCTCATGCTCGTGGTTCCGTTCTTGATCGTGATGGGTGGTTGAGGGTTAAGCCTTGGCGAGGATGTGCTCGCGCATCGTGGGGATCACGGTCTCGCCGTAGACCCGCAGTGTCTCTTCCTTGTTGTCGTGCTGCAGGTAACCGGCGAACTGGTCAACACCGAGCTCCTTCAGCGCCTTGAGCTTCTCGATGTGCTGCTCCGGTGTGCCGAGGAGGCAGAAGCGGTCGATGATGTCATCGGGTACGAACGCCGTGTGGCTGTTGCCCGCCAGACCGTGCTCGTTGTAGTCGTAACCCTCGCGCGTCTTGATGTAGTCGGTGAGTGCTTTCGGCACGGGGTCGTTCCCTGAGCCTGTCGAAGGGCCGTATTTCGCGACAATGTCCGCCACGTGGTTGCCCACCATGCCGCCGAACCAGCGGCACTGGTCGCGCATGTGGGCGACATCCGTTCCTATATACATGGGAGCAGCGACGCAGAACTTGACCGAAAGTGGGTCGCGGCCAGCCGCCTCCGCGGCGTTCCTGACGGTCTTGATCATCCACTCTGCGATGTCAAGGTCCGCAAGCTGCAGGATGAACCCGTCACCCACCTCCCCCGCGAGTTTGAGCGCGAGCGGACCGTAGGCTGCAACCCAGATGTCGAGCTGTGAGCCCTTGCTCCACGGAAACTGCAGGGTGGCGCCGTTATGCTCGACACTTCTGCTGTTGGCGAGCTCGCGGATGACGTGGATGGCCTCGCGCAGCGTCTTCAGCGTCGTGGGTGCCCCGTTGGTCACCCGCACCGCCGAGTCACCGCGACCGATGCCACAGATCGTGCGGTTGCCGTACATCTCGTTGAGCGTGGCGTAGGTCGATGCCGTCACGGTCCAGTCGCGGGTCGCGGGGTTCGTGACCATCGGGCCAACCTTGATCTTGTGCGTCTCGGCCAGAATCTGGCTGTAGATCACATAGGGCTCCTGCCAGAGCAGGTGCGAGTCGAAGGTCCACACGTAACCGAAGCCTTGCTGCTCGGCGAGTTTCGCGAGCGCGACCGTGCGCGACGCCGGTGGGTTGGTCTGGAGAACTGCTCCGAAATCCATGTTGCTCCTAGATCAGGTACTGGCTGAGGCCGCGTTTGAAGTACTTACCGTCACCGGCGGTGCCGAGGTATTCGTTGCGATCGACGATGACCTTGCCGCGGGAGAGCACGGTGTCGACGTGACCGTCGATTTCGAATCCCTCCCAGGCCGAGTAGTCCATGTTCATGTGGTGGGTCTTGCCGACTCCGATCGAGGTGTGCCCGTTCGGGTCGTAGATCACCACATCCCCATCTGCGCCCGGCTGGATGACGCCCTTCTTGCCGTACATCCCGAACATGCGGGATGGCGTGGTGGAGGTGAGTTCCACCCAGCGCTCGAGGGTGATGTGCCCGTCAACGACTCCCTGGTACATGAGGTCCAGACGGTGTTCAACTGAGCCGATACCGTTCGGGATCTTAGAAAAGTCATTCAACCCCATATCCTTCTGGCCCTTCATGCAGAACGGGCAGTGGTCAGTGGAGACCATCTGGATGTCGTTC
Organism: Lacisediminihabitans sp.; assembly: GCA_039924815.1. Taxonomy (GTDB): domain Bacteria; phylum Actinomycetota; class Actinomycetes; order Actinomycetales; family Microbacteriaceae; genus Parafrigoribacterium_A. Next base: position 1,275 of record JBDTAD010000427.1, on the reverse strand, counting down.
GTGCGCAGCGACTGCCACATGTGGTGCTGGTGGCCTTCCGCACGGGAGCGCAGCGGGGTGGAGCACACCCATTTCGCACCTTCGAACGATCCCCACTCCTTGCTCTCAGCCCCGAGCTGTTCCTCGAGCGAGAGGTAGAGGTATTGCGGGCACGTCTCACCAAACACGTTTTGGCCGGTGTCGCGAGCGGCAGCAATCTGCTCGACCGCCTGTTTAGCGCTGACGTGCACCACGTAGAGCGGAGCACCGGTGAGATTCGCGATCATGATTGCCCGGTGAGTCGCCTCCTCCTCCGCCTGCCAAGGGCGGGTGAGCCCGTGGTAGTAAGGAGAAGTGTTGCCGGCCTCGAGTGCCTGCTTCACCAGCACGTCGATCATGGCGCCGTTCTCAGCGTTCATCATCATGAGCGCGCCATTAGAGGCACCCTTCTGGAAGGCGCTCAGGATCTGGCCGTCATCCGAAAGAAAGACGCCCTTGTAGGCCATGAAGAGCTTGAAGCTCGAGACGCCCTCCTCGATGAGCTCGTCCATGGCGGTGAGCGAAGCATCCTGAACGTCCGACAGGATCTGGTGGAATCCGTAGTCGATCGCGCAGTTGCCCGCAGCCTTCTCGTGCCAGAGCTTGTACTGCTCGAGGATGTTTTGGTCGGGGTACTGCACGATGAAGTCGACGATGCTCGTCGTGCCACCGTGGGCCGCTGCCCTGGTTCCGGTCTCGAAGGTGTCACTGGCATTGGTGCCACCGAACGGCATCTCCATGTGGGTGTGCGCGTCGACACCGCCGGGGATGACGTACTTGCCTTTGGCGTCGATCACGGTGTCGACGTTCGCCTCGAGATCGAAGCCAAGCAGCGTCGAGCCCGGGGCGAGCACAGCGGCGATGGTCTCACCGTCGATGAGCACGTCGGCGGATGCTGTGCCGGTCGCATTGACGACCGTGCCGTTCTTGATGAGGGTCTTGGCCATTACGGGGCCACCGTTGCCTCGTAGGAGTCTGGTCGGCGATCCCGGTAGAACTGCCAGGCATTACGAACCTCGCGCAGCACGTCCAAGTCGAGGTCGCGCACGACGATTTCCGACTGGTCTTCGCTCGCGACTTCGCCGACGTAGTTGCCACGCGGGTCAACGAAGTACGAGCTGCCGTAGAAGGTGACGGCTTCATCGCCGAACTCGTCGCTCTCGGTGCCGATGCGGTTGTTGGCTCCGATGAAGTACTGGTTCGCGGCGGCCGCCGCGGGCTGCTCAAGCTCCCAGAGTCGATTGGAGAGGCCCGGCT
>JBDTAD010000426.1:0-2695 GCA_039924815.1 Lacisediminihabitans sp. | reverse complement strand
CCCTGTCTGAGACGGATTTGATGTCACTTTTCAACTTCGAGGGGTGCCCGCATGGGAACCTCTAGCGGGACAGTCAGAAGGACCAATAGCGGAACGGTGATCAGGTGTCGAGGAAGTCCCACTCGCTGCCCAACACCCACCGCAACGCGCTCATCTTCCCATTCAACATTCCGAGCTCGAAGTCCGTGTACGGCCCGAGCTGCCCCGGCCCTGTGTAGGTGGCCTCGACGCGTGAGCGGGCTGTACCAGCGATGGCTCGATGGCGCTTGAGCTCTTCTATCCTTCCCTCCCGCTCGGCGCGGTGGTCATGCTGTATCGACCGGTGGTACCAGATGCGGTCGAACATCTCCGTCTCCGCCGCGACTATCTCGTCTAGCCTTCGAGGCTCTTCTTGGAAGTCTGTCTCCTCGAAGAGCTCTTCGATTTCCTCACCGAATTGGCCGCGCAGGATCATGTCGAGGCCCTCGACCCCGAGGGCGTATCGGCTACCGGTTCCGTTGAACGCATTCGCGATGTCGTCGTGTGGCTCCCGCTTATCCCCATTTGCACGAGAGAAGTCAGTGTGATTACTGGTGACAAAGGCGTGGGGGTGCGTAGTGAGATCGGCTCCCTCTGACGTGGTCTGGTATAGCTCGAAGATGACAGCGTCCGCGACGCTGTTCTTCCCGCTATGAAATGGCGCGGCTTTTTTCAATCCGCGCTCGACGACGCGGTTCATCTCTGCCTCTGTGGGTTCGATGGTCTGGCCTGCGACAAGGAGCTCACGGATTTCGCGAAAGTTCCGGGTCGTCATGGCTCCGACGAGCGGCAGGTGCCGGCCCAGGTCCTCAATGACCTCCATGGCGTGAGCATCGTCGTCGCTGCCGTAGGTCACGAGGTCCTGGCGGATTTGCTTGAAGCGAGTCGCGATACTCGAGGTCATCGTCGCCTCCACTTTGGCCTCGTTACGGTCGAATTCCTCGAGGATCACGTGCGGGACTAGGAGCTTCACCTTCCCCTGGTGGATGAGTACACGCAAAGCGACGATCCACCGCTGCCCGTCCCGTCGTCGCGCGAGATCCAGACATGTAGAAGTGTCGATTAGAAGGTGTAGCACGAGGTAAGCCTATGGAGTGTGCTTGCCGTCAGTCGATCTCGAGTGGATGCACCCAAGCCAGACCATGAGCGACGCAGTACGAACGCGATAGCGGTCTTCGCGTCCTGGGGCTTGAGCTGTGTCACAAGGGAACGTTTACTGGGGCGACTCACCTTCTGAAAATGGGCTTGCTCACCGGGGTGGGGCGCTGGAGGCAGGGTCCGTCTCATCGCCGAGTGGGATCAACCCAAAGCGTCGAATCCATCGGTTGTGATAGCCGGGTGCGGAATGTCGCTTCCCGTGACTACTGCCGCTCAAAACGATTCCGGGATACTCAAGGATCAGCCCGCTCCAACTTGGCCGTTCTTCGAGATGCTCGATGGCCCCCACCTCGTGAACATCGGCGGCTGCCTTCATCGTGTTGCAGAGGGCATGCATTGCGGTGAGATTTCCTTCGTCTCCAGGACCTCCTCGTGCATGTGGCACGGTGTGGTCAGCCTCGAGCGTGAGCACCCAGTAGGCAGGGTGGATGCGACCTCGCCCGTAGTGGGCGTCGTAGGCGAACATTTCAGGGAAGACATCGCTGATCCCCACCATGACGCATCGAGGAAGCCCGCGGCCGCCGCAATAGGAGCACCGGAATCCGTCTCGGAGGAACACCTTCGCTCTAGTCCCATCGGATACTGCGCGCGGCCCAGTGGCGGGCGACTCGGAGGCGGTTGTTCGGGTCGTCGTTACTGTGCCTTGCCAAAGTTCGCCGGAAATTGCTTCTAAACTTTTCCTGGCAGAACTCACATTCTGAACCGCAAGCGCCTCAGCGACAGCAGTGAGGGCGTCGGCGTAGAGATCTATGGCGCCTTCTGCGAACCGAGTGACGAATACCATGCGCACACCATAGCGGCTGCCGCCCACTCACTCGGACGCGCTGCCAGCTCGACACCATCGGCGAGTCGAGCGCCAACAGAGCAGTTGCGTACCCCGAGAAAGGAACGGTGAATGCGTCTGTCATTGCCGCATTTAGTAGCCTCTAGCTGTGCCCATAAACCTTGCAATTCTAATTTCCACCAAACCGGGACGGGGTGAGGATCAGCTGGACGCCTTCGCGCGCTTGGCTTCGTTGGTTCGAGCTGAGCACGGTTGCATCCAGTACGACCTGCACGCAGTTGAAGGAAGCCCCGACCGATTTGTGCTGCTTGAGCAATGGGATTCAGCCGATCATCTGGCGGCTCACGATTCGACACCGCACATGCTCGAAGCCGCTATACAGAATGCGGTCTTTCGTGCAGGTCCTGCGGAAGTTTTGAAGCTCCAACTCGTTGACGCGCCGTAGTCCACCGCGATAGTCGAAACTTGGAAGCGCGTTGCTCATACGCGCCCGCAAGCCGGACCATCCGCGGATGTTCACTCGCGGTTATCGACATCAGACAGTCAGCGGGACCTTGGGTGCCCGGATAAGTGTCCCGAGATTAAGCCCGATGAGCGGGCGTCATACGCACAAGGGCTGAACGAAGAGCAGCATCACAACGTTTGTCCGAGGTACGGTGGCAAAACTCGCTGAGCTACTGACCCGGAAAACACTGGAATTCCGGGTGTCCGGACTTGGCAATTTGTCCGAACTAC
>JBDTAD010000425.1:0-1840 GCA_039924815.1 Lacisediminihabitans sp. | reverse complement strand
CCAGCCCTGGGGCGGTACTCCGGGACCCAGCAGGTGGCGGGCCTGCCCGGCGCGTTCGCCGACTGTGCACCAGACCGGTGGGGCCGCAACCTGATCACGAAGCGCGAGCGAGCCCTTGCGCTTGAAGGCGACCGTCGCGCGCGCACTCTCGACGACGTCGACTTCCTTGCCGGTGTCAGCGACATCACTCGCCAAGGTGCACTGCGGTTCCGGGCGGACGCGGGCTCAGCGTTCCTGGATCCCGACCATGTCGTGCCCAAGATCATCCGTCTGCCCGTGCTCATGCGGGCCGCGGAAGCAGCCGCCCGCGATGGAGACCAGGAGCTCGCGGCCGTGAAGGCGTTACTGGAGGCAGGTACGGGATCCCTCGGTGGCGCTCGCCCCAAGGCTGCGGTGCAAGGCGCCAAGGACCGACTGCTCATCGCGAAGTTCCCACACCCGGACGACGACTGGGACGTGATGGCCTGGGAAGCTACCGCACTTGACCTTGCAAAGGCGGCCGGCGTCACCACCCCCACCTACGAGCTCATCCAACTCGAGGGGCGGCACGTGCTGCTGCTCGAACGCTTCGACCGAACCGCAAGCGGCCAGCGCATCGGCTACATGAGTGCGATGACCCTCCTCGAACGCCGTGATGGCGCGGGAGGCGACTACATCGAGATCGCCGAGAGGATCGAAGAGACCGGCGGAGAAGTTAAGAACGACCTCGCTGAGCTGTTCCGACGCGTCGCGGTAAGCGTTGGACTTCACAACACCGACGACCATCTACGCAACCACGGCTTTCTGCGCGACGAAGGCGGCTGGGTGCTCAGTCCTGTCTTCGATGTGAACCCGGAGCCAGACCCGAAGCAGCGCCACACGACGATCGCCGGCGCCAGCGATATCGACGACGAAGCCGACGGGCTCGTCGAGCTTGCGCGAACCTGCCGACTGCGCCCGGCCCAAATGCGCGAAGAACTCGATCACATCACAGACGTGCTGGAGCAATGGCGTGATGCTGCTGCTGCCAATGACATCGGCCGCGCAGAGATCAACCGCTTCTCGAGCGAGATCGACCGCGGGATCGCCGTGCTGCGCGGGTGACGCGCTGAGCTGTGCCCCGCGTAAACACAGTCATCGACTGTGAAGGACAGCACAATCTGTCGCCCAGGCCCTCGCATCTAGGCGGGTGGCCGCATAAAGTGTCGTGCACGCCTTTCGGGTTTGCTCTCATCGAAGACCGGTGGGACGACTCCTACAGAAACGCCACCGGGCCAGCACCGCTTGTTCGTCAGCGGTGGCGGGCCGACCTTACGCCTCGAGGACCCGTGCCATCGATAGTCAATTGCCGCGGTTCAAGCTCGATCTCTCACCGGCGCTTGTCGCGATGTGCTTGTCGCGTGTGCAGAGATGCACAGTCAGCGCGGTTGCCAGCATGAATATCCCGGCGAGGAGAACCCCGACATTCTCATGGCTGAAGATCAGGATTGTGCCGAAGGCGAGGTTCCCCCCGCTCGCGACTGCCGCCCAGACGGGGCCGTGACGCCAGGGATAGAAGTCACGTTTCCGTTCCGTTGCTGTCGATGTCATAAGTCACCCCAGGTAGTAGCACCAATAGAGAGATCCGGCGTACGTGATGGTGAAAATTATTATCCCACCTGCGAGGTCACCGCCGACCGCCGCAGCGCCGATACCCGTGGTGATGCCCTCACCCGTGGCGAGCTTGATGCACTTTGCTAGCGCAGCGCTGTGCACGCTGCAGCTGTGGGCCAGAACGCAGCCCGGGGGACGCATCGGATGCGGATTCGGATTCGGATTCGGATTCACGATTGCTGCACTTGCGCTGTTCGATGTCGCAGAA
>JBDTAD010000424.1:0-4726 GCA_039924815.1 Lacisediminihabitans sp. | reverse complement strand
GGCGAAGTTCGGGCTCGATGAGGCTACGCTGCGGGTGTCAAACCCCGGTGTTGTGTACTGCTCGATCACCGGGTTTGGGCGCGGTGATGGTGCACAGCTCGCCGGATACGATCTGCTCGTGCAGGCGCTGGGCGGGTTGATGAGCATCACCGGTGATCCAGACGGCGAGCCGAGCAAGGTGGGGGTCGCGCTGGTCGATGTGCTCACCGGGCTCAACGCTTTTTCTGGCATCCTGCTCGCACTTCGGATGCGGGAGTCGAGCGGACGCGGCGACCGGGTCGAAGTGGACCTCATGACCACCCTCCTCTCAGCTCTGACAAACCAGGCTGCCAGCACCCTCGCCACGGGGGCCTCGCCGCAACGGATGGGCAACGCGCATCCGAGTATCGCGCCATACGACGTGTACGCGGCTGCGGACCGCCAGCTCGTTATTGCCGTGGGCAACGACCGTCAGTTTTCTCTTCTTGCAGGTGCGCTCGGGATGCCGGAGCTTGTCGACGATGAATGTTTTGTGACGAACGCGGCGCGGGTGCAGCACCGTGAGAAACTTCGCTCGCAGCTTGAATCCCGCCTCGCGACCGGTTCAGCGGCAGGGTGGGTAGCGGTCTGCACCGCGGCCGGTGTGCCGGCGGGACTGGTGAATACGATCGGCGAGGCGTTCGAGTTTGCTCAGGGTTTTGGGCTTGACGTGGTCACCGAGATCTCCGGTGGCACCCGCACCCACCGCTCGGCCAGCAATCCCATCCATCTCGCTTCGCAACGGGCGCAGAAGGGCAGCGTGCCCCCTGGGCTCGGCGAGCACACGGGCGCGCAATGGCATCCGCGAGCTACTGGTCGCGAGGGTGACTACCCTGCCTAACTCAGGCTTTGGTGCGAGCGCTGATCACCCGGCGACGACAGGGGTGATCGCGTCGGTGGGTAAATTTGACTCAGCCGTGGCGACCAGTGCCGCCCAGAGTTCTGCGCGCACCTGAAAGGTGCTGAGGTCGCGCCCGAGATCTTCGGCCGCCTGCGCGATCCAGGCGCGCAGAGTGTGACGGTGCACCCCGAGCTCGCGCGCCGCAGCCTCGAATTGGCCATTGTGACTGAGCCAGACCCGCACAGCATTCAGCAGCTCGGTGCTTTCAAGTACGTCATGATCACGCAGTGGTTTCAGGATGGCGCTGCCGAGTTCGCGCGCGTCCTCGCCGGTGACGAAGGCGAGCATGCCCTGCTGGGACAGCGACTCGAAGTGCAGGATGTTGCCGGGGACATCCTTCGCTGCCGCTGCCCGATCCAGGGCAATCTTGGCCTGATGCCAAGCGCTCTGAAACTGCACGTAGTCTGTGGGTGCTGAGACGCCTGCGCGCACTCCGAAGTGCTGGCAAAACACCTCGATAGTCACGAGCGCCGAAGCCTGCACGCACACGGCAACAGTGCTTCCCGTCACCGCGTAGAAGAGCGGGGAAGTCTTACCTTCCGCCCGTAGCTCCAGGTATTCGACGATGGCGTCGATGGTGTCTTGCGGTGCTTCCGCGATGGCGAGGAGCATCGGAGCTGCTGGCAGTCTGCCCCACATCTGTTGTGAAATACCCTGCACCAGTTCGATCTCACCGCTCAAGAGCATGTGCAGAAGCCCGGAGCGCAGGTGTCCCTTGGCTCGGTCGAGAGCGTGATTCTGCTCGAGCGCAAGGCTGGCGAGGGCGATCACGCTCGTGACAACCTGCTCGCTGGCGCGGTCGCGTTCGCGCATCCCGCCGATAGCGATGGCACCGCGCAGGCGCCCGTGAGCACCGAGAGTCTGCAGGGTGAGGGTTTCGGCCCCCGCGGTGACGGTTGCGCTGGAACGCTGCCCACTCCGCAGTAGACGGGCCACGTCATGGCGCACAGCCTCAATGGTCGGCTCGCCCAGGGCGTCCGGCGGAAAGACGCGGTCGAGTGATCCACCTGAATCGAACAGGGCGACCCAGGTGCCGAGCTGTGTCGACAGCTCAGCGAGCGTTGCCGAGAGACCGTCGGGACGGATGGCGGCGAGCGAGATTGCCCGCTGTGCGCGCAGGGCCCACCCGTCGCGCGCATAGGTGTCTTCGGCCGAGATATCGGCCACGAAACGGATAAGCGCGATGAACGGAGTCTTGTACGGGACCTCAAAGAGCGGAAGACCGTGCAGCTGGCACGCGCGGATCAGGCCGTCGGGGGTCCCGTCGCGGATGACATCGGTGCCGAAGCCAAGCCCCGTGATGCCCAGCGCGCTCAGGCGCGACACGTAGCGGTCGTAAAAGTCGTCGGACTGAGACTCGGGCGGAAAGTGTGTGCCGGTGGTCAGGAGAACCTGACCTGCGGAGAGGAACGGAGTTGGATCAACCAGATCCGAGCTGTGCACCCAGCCCACCTCGGTGAGGACCGCGTCCTCGGGCAGTTCTGGCGTGAGCAAGCGAAGTTTGAGCTCGGTACGTCGAAGCATTGCGCGCAGGGTGGCAGGAACGGTGATTCACCTCCGTACGCGACGAGAAAATACTGGACATCATGGCTAATAGCCACGAGCTAACTATACGTCGTGTATATAAACAGATCCGCGGGCCATATCTACCATGGCCAATAGAGCGCTGTCGGAGCTGACGGTGCCGTTTCAGGAGCAAGGATGCCGTCCATGACAATTATTTCTGATCTACAGACCGCAACGGCACAGGGTTCGGCACCGCTGGGCGGTCCGTCGCTCCCACAGGAGCGTCGTCTCGTCACCGCGATCCCCGGCCCCAAGTCGATCGCGCTGACCGAGCGCAAGAAGCACGCCGTGGCATCCGGTGTCGGCTACGCCATCCCTGTGTATGCGGCAGCAGCCGGCGGCGGAGTGCTGGTGGATGTCGACGGCAACTCCTTCATCGACCTTGGTTCGGGTATTGCTGTCACCGGTGTCGGTAACAGCGCGCCGCGCGTGGTCGAGGCCGTGCGCGCCCAGCTCGAGCAGTTCACGCACACCTGCTTTACCGTGACGCCCTACGACTCCTACGTGGAGGTCGCCGAGGCGCTCAACAGGCTGACCCCCGGTGATCACGAGAAGCGGAGCGCCCTGTTCAACTCGGGTGCCGAGGCCGTGGAGAACGCGGTCAAGATTGCCCGAAGCTACACGCACAAGCAGGCCGTCGTCGCCTTCGATCACGCCTATCACGGTCGCACCAACCTCACCATGGCGCTCACTGCGAAGAGCATGCCGTACAAGAGCGGGTTCGGTCCGTTCGCCTCGGAGATTTACCGTGCCCCGATGTCCTACCCGTTCCGCGACGGTGGGCTCAGCGGCGCGCAGGCGGCCAAGCAGGCGATCACCATGATCGAGAAGCAGATCGGCGCGGCTAACCTCGCGGCCATCATCATCGAGCCCATCCAGGGTGAGGGCGGCTTCGTTGTCCCCGCTGAAGGGTTCCTTCCGGCCCTCGTCGCGTGGGCCAAGAAGAACGATGTCGTGTTCATCGCGGACGAGGTGCAGACCGGATTCGCTAGAACAGGACACATGTTCGCCTCCGAGCACGAGGGCATCGTGCCCGATATCATCCTCACTGCGAAGGGTATTGCTGGCGGTTTGCCACTGTCTGCCGTGACCGGCCGGGCCGAGATTATGGATGCACCGCACGCGGGTGGCCTAGGTGGCACCTATGCAGGCAACCCTCTCGCCTGTGCCGCGGCGCTTGCCGCGATCCGCAGCTTCGAAGAAGATGGACTGATCGAGCGCGCACAGCAACTCGGAGAGATCCTCAACGAGAAGCTCGGCGCCCTCAAGAAGGCGGATGCACGCATCGGCGACCTGCGGGGCCGAGGGGCGATGATCGCGATTGAGTTGGTCGATCCGGCCACGAATGAACCAGACAGCGCTCTGGCCAGCCGTATCGCGACTGCGGCGTACACCGCGGGTGTCATCGTGCTGATCTGTGGAACCTATGGCAACGTCATCCGGTTCCTTCCGCCGCTGTCGATCTCCGACGAACTGCTGACCGAGGGCCTGCAGGTCATCGCAGACGCTCTGGCTGCGGCATGAACGAGAGCGAGCTCCTCGCCAAGGTTCCGCACGGATTATTCATCGACGGCGAGTGGGTCGACGCCGAGGGCGGTCGGGAGCTGAAGGTCTTGGACCCTGCCACCGGTAAGGAGATCAAGTCGATCGCGGATGCTTCTGTAGCCGACGGCGCGAAGGCGATGGATGCGGCGGTCGCAGCCGCAGAGTCTTGGGCAGCGACCCCGCCTCGAGTTCGTAGCGACATCCTCCGCCGCGCCTACGACTTGTTGCAGGAACGCCGCGAGGAATTCGCACTTCTTATGACGCTCGAGATGGGCAAGCCGCTGGCCGAGTCCAACGGCGAGGTCACCTACGGTGGCGAGTTCCTGCGCTGGTTCTCAGAGGAAGCCGTGCGCGTCGCGGGTCGTTACGGTACCAACCCGGAAGGCACCGGGCGCATTATCGTGACGCAGCATCCGGTCGGACCGTGTTTTCTGATCACCCCCTGGAACTTTCCGCTCGCGATGGCGACCAGAAAGATTGCCCCGGCGCTCGCCGCGGGCTGCACCGTCGTCATTAAGCCAGCCGAGCTGACGCCGCTCACCACTCTGCATTTTGCGCAACTGCTCGCGGACGCCGGGCTTCCGGCCGGCGTGGTGAACGTCATCACTACCTCAACTTCAGGCGCTGTCTCCGAGCCGATCATTGCCGACCCGCGGCTGCGCAAGCTGAGCTTTACCGGCTCGACCCCGGTGGGCC
>JBDTAD010000423.1:0-4262 GCA_039924815.1 Lacisediminihabitans sp. | reverse complement strand
CCGGTGATGTAGCGATTGCTGAGGGATGCGGCGGCCACGAGCGCGGAGTCAGCGATCGTCACCTTGTGGTGGGCTTCGTACCGCTCCTTGAGCCCACGCAGAATCGCAATGGTGTCTTCTACGCTCGGCTCACCCACAAACACCTGTTGAAAGCGGCGCTCGAGCGCGGCGTCCTTCTCGATGTACTGGCGGTACTCGTCGAGGGTGGTGGCGCCGATGAGTCGCAGTTCTCCCCTAGCGAGCATGGGCTTCAGCATGTTGGATGCCGCGACGGAACCTTCGCCAGCACCGGCGCCCATGAGGGTGTGCAGCTCGTCAACGAAGGTAATGATCCCCCCGTCGGCGTCGTTGATCTCCTTGAGGACAGCCTTGAGACGTTCCTCGAACTCTCCGCGGTACTTGGCACCCGCGACGAGCGCAGCCAGGTCGAGGCTGACCAGACGCTTGTCTTTGAGCGAGTCCGCCACATCCCCGGCGACAATTCGCTGAGCGAGACCCTCCACGACGGCGGTCTTACCGACGCCCGGTTCACCGATCAGGACGGGGTTGTTCTTGGTGCGGCGGGTGAGCACTTGGCTGATGCGGCGAATCTCTGCGTCGCGACCGATCACGGGGTCGAGTTTGCCGGTGCGAGCAATCTCAGTGAGATCGACGCCGTACTTCTCCAAGGCAGTCTTCTGCTTTTCGTCGCTGGCGGGGGCACCCTGCATGTTGGCCATCTAAAACGCTCCTGAGCACTCGACAGGCTAAACCTGAGCCTGCATGACTCAAGTTTATACGACTCAGATTAGTCCCGCTAGCACCCGTCGCCACCCTGGCGCAGATAACGAAGGGAAACTGGATGAAGGCCCAGCAGGTGGCTAAGGCGCGACTGTCGCTTCAACGGGAACTGGCGCGCGGAGTGTGAGAATGCGCTGCTGGTGCTGTTCCATGGCGCGGTCGAATGCTGCGGTCGCGCGGGCGTCGTCTCGGTTGATGACCAGGCCGACCTGAATGCCGTAGAAGGTGTCGATGAGCAGTCGGCTCTCTATGGTGGCGTCTGCGTCGTCGAGCCCGAGTGAGATAAGAGTGTCACGGCCGCGATTTTGGAGGTTCTCGTGGCTGCTTTGGGTGACAGCGCCGGACGGCTCGAGGGATTCGATCATCTGAGCTTCGAACTCGAGTCGCTGCAGAGCGCGGTTGCGAGGGAGCAGTGTCAATTCAAAGGTGTGGCGCAGACCCTCGAAGTAGGACGCGAGGGTCACCGTTTCGGGGTCGAGAACGGCATCAAAGCCGCGTTGACGAGTGGCGATCGCTTGGATGATTTCTCGCACCAGCTCCGCTCGGGTGCCGAAGTGGTAGACAAGCGTGAAAGTACTTACCTCAACCGCACCGGCAAGGCCTCGAAATGTTAGGGCTGACAGTGGCTTATCGAGGAGGTGGTTGAGGATCCGCTCCAGAAGTTCGGGCTTCTTGTCAGGATCCTGCTTGCGAGTCATACAGAACAATATAACAAATGTTTTCTATAACAATTGTTAGGTAGAATGGCGCTTCTATGCAATGATAGATGTCAGTCGGGGAAGTTCCGGGGGGAACCCTCGGCTACGCAACACCGCTCTTGTGCCGCCGGGTTTGGGCGGCGAGCTGGCGCGAGGATTGGCGCTCTTTCCATTCGGGTTGGAGGGAGCGCCATCCAACGCTCATGCACACGTGCGCACTCAGCCGCCAGAATGGTCTAGTGCGAAAAAACGTGACGAGGGGTTGGCGGCTACTCGTTGCGCTCGGCGTAGTGAACGTCACACTGTTCGCAAGTTACTCGGGGGTGCTCTCCGTTCTTCTTCCGCGTCAGATTGCAGGTCTTGACCCCACCGGCAAGGTTGGCGTCCTGGCGGCAGCGACCTCGATCTCTTTCGCTGTTACAGCTCTAGCTCAACCTTTGTTCGGCGCGCTGAGTGACCGAACCCGCGGCGCGTGGGGCAGGCGGGTGCCGTGGATGCTCGCCGGTGCGCTGGTCGGGGGTGCGGCCCTCGGTGCGCTAGGCGGGACACAGTCGATCATCACCTTAATTGTGCTCTGGTCGCTGGCGCAGTTCGCGCTCAATGCGACTGATATCGCGGCGAGCGCATACCTCGTCGATGGATTCCCGCCGCACCGACGCGGAACCGCAGCCGGCATCTTGGGTCTTACTGCGATCACCGGCGGTGCACTTGGTTCGGTAGTAGCGGGCGTCGCGTCTAGCCCTCCTGCTGCGGCGTATTGGATACTCGCCATCGCTGTGCTCGCAGCGACGGGAGTGTTCGCGGTGACAGTGCGCGACACGCCAACCCTGTCGCCGCGCCGAGTGCTGCGCACGAGGGAGTTCTTCCGACGATTTATTGTCGACCCGCGCCGTCATCCTAATTTCTGGTGGGTGTTTTCGTGGCGCCTATTTTTCACTCTGTCTACCGGGGTCGTTCAAGGGTATTTGCTCTACATTCTCACCGACTATCTGCTGGTCGCCGACGATGAGGCAGTAGGCATTGTGAGCGAAGCGATCGTGATCGGCGGCCTCGGCGTCGTGGTGTCGGTGATACTCAGCGGGTGGCTGAGCGACAAAGCGCAACGTCGCAAGCCCTTCCTGCTCGCCGCATCCGTGGTAGTTCTGATCGCTGATGTCGTGCCGTTCGTCGCGCCATCCGTGACAACCATCCTCGTGCTCGCCGGCGGCATTGGCGTGGGTCTTGGCATTTCGATCGCCTGCGGGACAGCACTAGCAAGCGAAGTCCTTCCGCATCCAGATACAGACGCTGGCCGCGGCCTCGGACTCTTCAACGTAGCCACGAATCTTGGTCAAGCACTGGCACCGGTTGCGGCGGCGATCGTGATCGCATGGGTCGGCTATCCCTGGCTTTTCGTAACCAGCGCTGTGTTCATAGTCCTCGCTGCTCTACTGATACTTCCCGTGCGCATGGACCAGCCCTCTAACGACTCACAGGAGCAGGAACAGGAACAGGAACAGGAGCAACAATTGGACTCGCTGCACCGCTAGTTCGGAGAGGACTAGGGCGCAGGACGACTGTGTGGTGACGCGGTGCGGATTTCAGTGCAGCGTGACCAGTTGGCCCGGTACGTACACCGTGTTGACCTCGGCAGCAATGCAGCACTAATACCTATAAGTCTGGTAGCTCCGCGCCGGAGGGGAGGCGGCGCCTTCCCCTGCGTAATGTGGGCGCTGTGACTATAGAAAGCACCTGGAAAAAGCTCGCGAGCACGGTGGCGTACCGAGGACGGACTACGCTCGTCGTCCACACGGTGCTGCTGGCCGATGGGACTGAGGCGCACTACGAAGTTGATGAGAGCGTTCCGTTTGCGGTCGCAACTCTGATCATCGATGGTGACTCCGTGGTGCTTTCGAGGCAATACCGTTATCCCATTGGGCGGTGGATTTTCGATCTGCCTGGCGGTGCTGGTGGGCGCGACGAGTTGCCGATGGATGCTGCACGGCGTGAGCTTGAAGAGGAACTCGGCGTGATCCCCAACGACCTTCGCCCGCTGCACATGTACTTCACCAACCCCGGCCGTTCGGCCTGGCCTGTCTATATTTTCGTGTGTTCTTCGGGCACGACAGAAGGCGTTGCAGAACGTGCCGACCCCGCAGAGCAGGTAAGTTCCGCGCGCATGACAGTGAAAGAACTGGACAAACTCATTGCGAACGGGGAGATTGTGGATGCCTCCCTCCTTGTCGCACGCACTGCGGCCGCGGCCTCAGGACTGCTCCCGCCGCTCGCCCCAGCAGAACCGCCGCTCGGCTAGCGCCGGCGCACTCTCCTTCTGTCGCGAGCTCAAATAGAGCGGGCCTCGGCAGGGTACGGGTAGTCCGCCGAGCGACCTTGAAAAGTGAGGATAGCCTCGTTGCGGATGTGGCCATCCTCGATTTCGATGGCGCGACGAATCGTGTCGGACTCCGCCCACGACGACGGACCTTCCATCACAGTGCGTAAGAAGGGCATCAGCGCCTCGCTAATTTCCCAGGTCGTTGAGTTCCACAGTAGCGACGGGCTGTGATCGACCGCGTAGTAATTTGTTGAGTTTCCCACCGTGAACATCGGATCGACGAACGAAGTTGGTCGCGCCCAGCTGAATCCCATCCCCTCGTCAACGGACACATCGATGATGAGGCTGCCCGGGCGAAATGCTTCCAGGTCGTCAATGTGCAGGTACGTGAGCGGAGCATTCGGATCCTGAAGAGTGCAGTTCACGATGATGTCGTTCTCTGCGAGGTACGGCGCAAGTCGCACCGGTCC
>JBDTAD010000422.1:0-18267 GCA_039924815.1 Lacisediminihabitans sp. | reverse complement strand
AGCCCGAGCGGTGGTTCGATGTGTGATTCCGGCGGGTAGCGAACGGGGCCATCCGCAGTCCGCACGCTAGCAACTCAGTCCTTCAATGACGCAGGGAAAATAATGAGCACAATTGCATCGGCCGAATCCGCAACAGAGAACGACAGCGCGTCCGACGGCGCCGACTTCTCCATCAGAAACTTGTGGAAAGTGTTCGGGGCCGACGCGGCACAGATTGCCGCGGACAGCTCGATGGCAAAGCTGAGCGCAGGGGAGATTTTAGAGAAGACCGGATGTGTCGCTGCGGTCCGCAACGTCAGTTTTGATGTCGCACCAGGCGAGGTATTCGTCATCATGGGGCTCTCCGGTTCGGGCAAGTCGACTCTCGTGCGGTGCTTCACCCGATTGATCGAGCCGACCGCCGGTGAAGTGCTCATGGGGGGCCGCAACGTCTTGGACCTTGGCACTAAGGATCTTCGTGATGTGCGTCGCCGCAAGGTTTCGATGGTCTTTCAGCACTTCGGACTGCTTCCCTTTCGTTCTGTCATCGACAATGTTTCGTTTGGGTTAGAGATTCGAGGGATGGGCAAGTCGGCGCGTTATGCCCGCGCGCACGAGGTCATCGAACTCGTCGGGTTGCACGGTTACGAGAATCGCTTTCCTGATCAGCTTTCCGGCGGCATGCAACAGCGCGTCGGATTGGCTCGGGCGCTCGCGTCTGATCCGGATGTCTTGCTGTTCGATGAGCCCTTCTCTGCCTTGGATCCCTTGATCCGGCGGGATATGCAAGCCGAAGTCATCCGGCTCCACCGCGACATGGGTAAGACCATGGTGTTCGTCACCCATGATTTGTCCGAGGCGTTGAAGCTCGGTGACCGCATCCTGATTATGGGTCATGGTGAGTTAGTGCAGATCGGCACGGGCGATGAGTTGGTCGGGGCGCCCGCGAACGACTATGTCGCCGACTTCGTATCGGATGTTTCACGAGCGCAAGTGCTCACTGTCAAATGGGTGGTGAGGCCTGTACCCGATGGGCTCGTCGGCGACGGTCCGAGCGTTCCGTCAAGCACCGTGATCGTTGACGCGATCCCCGCAGTGCTCGGATCGAGCATCCCGGTGCGAGTCATTGACAACGGCAAGGTGATCGGAGTTGTCGACCGCGATGCGGTTCTGCGCGAAGTTGCCGGGGTGAAAAGCTTCTGATGTCGGTCAGCGAAGTCGTGTCAAAGAGCGTGCGCACACGACAGCAGCGTCGCAGGGTGCCTCGCTGGGTCACCATCGTAGCGATCGTCATCGTGGTGTGGCTGATCGGGTGGCGCCTGTTCAATAACGTGTTGAACCTGCCGCTTCAGACAGCACAGTCGACACCGTTTCACCTGTGGCTGAACGACGTGAACGCGTGGGTGGGGGCCAACCGCGACAGCAGCCCACTCTTCGTCTACTTCTTCGATACGATCCGTGATGTCGTCGGCTGGACCAGCACGGTGTTTTCGCACCTCCTCGTCCAAACGGACATCGGACTACAGCTGCCGCAGATCGGCTGGCTTGGGGTCGTCGTGCTTGTCACCTGGCTTGCCTGGTTTCTCGGAAACTACAAGGTCGCCATCCTGACGGCTATCGGATTTCTGATGCTCGGCCTTCTCGGTCTGTGGACTGCGTCGATGGCGACACTCGCGCTCACCTTCGCGGCGGTGTTCTTTTCCCTTCTGATCGGGATTCCGGTCGGCATCGCTGCAGGACTCAGCCGCCGGGTTGAGCGAGTGATCACGCCGGTACTCGACTTCATGCAGATACTGCCGTCGTTCGTCTATCTCGCGCCGCTCGCCCTGTTGTTCTCGATCGGCCCAGCGTCTGCCGTAATCGCCACCGTGATTTATGCGGGCCCTCCCGTGACCAGGTTGACCGCCCATGGCATCCGGACTGTGCCCGCAACGATTGCCGAAGCCGCCGACTCGCTTGGTATTGGTCGGGTTCAGCGGGTGTGGACGGTGCTGCTGCCACTGGCACGCCGCTCGATCGTGATCGGCATCAACCAGACCGTCATGGCGGCCCTCGCTATGGTGACCATCGCCGCTCTTATCGCGGCACCCGGCCTAGGTCAACCCGTCCTGCAGGGTCTTCAATCCCTGAACGTCGGGATCGCGTTCGTCGCAGGTTTCGCCATTGTCATCATGGCTATCGTGCTTGATCGTGTCACGACAGCCGCTGGCACCCGAGCCGAAATTACGGCGCGCGACACCAATCCCGGGCACAAACGTGCCCGCAGAATCGGCCTCATTGCTGGCCTTGTCCTCACGGTGATCGCCGTCTATCTTTCCCGCACGGTTCTGTGGGCTGCGCAATTCCCCACCGAGGTTAACTTTGGGGGAGCGCTCAGCGACGCTGTCAACGCTTTCAGTAACTGGGTGCAGCAAACCTTTTCGTTCATCACGATCGGCCTCAATCATGGCTTCACCGTGTGGATCTTGAACCCGTTCCAGGCGATGCTGACCCAATCCCCGTTCATCCTTGTGGTGCTGGTCATCCTCGCGATTGCGCTTCTGTTTGGCGGAGTCAAAGCTGCAGCGATCTCCGCTGCCTGTCTGGCTGTGATCATTGCGGTCGGGCTGTGGGAGGACTCGATGGTGACGCTCGCCTCGACGCTGATCGCCACCATTGCCACGATGATTCTCGGCGTCGTGGTCGGCGTCGCCATGGGCCGCTCTGCACGGATAGACCGGCTGATCCGTCCCGGTCTGGACGCAGCCCAGACGATGCCGTCGTTCGTCTACCTCGTGCCGTTCCTTGGGCTCTTCGGTGCATCACGGTTTACCGCGATCGTTGCTGCCGTAATTTATGCGGCACCTGTCGCCATCAAGATCATCGCGGATGGTGTCGTCTCCGTGTCGAAAGAAACGGTCGAGGCGGCGGAGTCCTCCGGCACCACTCCGTGGCAGACCATCATCAAGGTTCAGTTGCCGATGTCCAAGTCGTCACTCATGCTCGCGACTAATCAGGGCCTTATCTACGTGCTGGCCATGGTCGTCATCGGAGGCCTTGTGGGAGCGGGAGCCCTGGGCTACGACGTCGTGGCCGGCTTCGTTCAACTCTCGCTCTTCGGTAAGGGTCTTGCCGCGGGCATCGCAATCGTGATGCTCGGCATCATGCTCGACCGAATCACACAAGCCGCCGGGAGCCGCACTGCGCGGGTTCCCGGTAGTACGACTACACCTCGCTCTCGAAAGCACGATCAACGCACTAAGGAAGGAACACATCATGACACTGACAAGTACGAGTCGGCGCCGGTTACTGGGTAGCGCAGCCGTTCTGACAGCAACGCTGCTGGCGATCACCGGTTGCAGCAGCTCACTGAATACAGGCTCCGATTCGACAGCCGCGGCATCGAAATGCGGCAACGTCAACCTCGCGATGAGTGACTGGGTTGGCTACACAGCAGATGCGGCCGTGTACACCTACGTCGCTCAAACGCGGCTGAAGTGTACGGTCAAGCAGCTGCCGCTGGCCGAGCAGGTTGGCTGGCAGGGTCTCGGAGACGGCACGGTCGACGCGATCATCGAGAACTGGGGTCACGATGATCTGGCGAAGAAGTACATCACCGAGCAGAAAGTCGCGGTCGACGCGGGTCTGACCGGCAACATTGGAAAGATCGGCTGGTTCGTTCCGCCGTGGTTGGCAAAAGCTCATCCCGACATCCTCGATGCGAGCAACCTCAATAAGTACGCGACAAACTTCAAGACGCCTGAATCCGGCGGCCTCGGCCAGTTCCTCGACGGAGACCCCTCGTTCGTCACGAACGACGCGGCACTAGTAACGAACTTGAAGCTGAACTACAAAGTGGTTTACGCGGGCTCCGAGGCGGCGTTGATCCAGGCATTCCGTACGGCGGAGGCCAACAAGACCTGGATGATCGGATACTTCTACACACCGAACTGGTTCCTCTCCGAGGTGGCACTCAAGAGCGTGAAGCTTCCCCCGTACACCGACGGTTGCGACGCTGTGGCCGCCGCTGTTGCCTGTGACTACCCCACGGACAAGTTGAACAAGATCATGTCCGTGAAGTTTGAGAAGGCGAACAAGCCAGCAGCCGACCTTTTGAAGAACTTCCACTGGACGAACGACGACCAGAACGAGGTCGCCAAGGACATCACGGCGAACAAGATGACGCCGGCAGCTGCCGCTAAGAAGTGGGTGGACGCGAACAAGAGCAAGGTCGACGCCTGGCTCAAGTGAGACCGGACAGGACCGTTATCCCTGTCTGTACATAAGTAAGGTACGCGCCGGGCGCTCGCAAAACCGAGTGCCCGGCGCTCACACAGAAAGCGCGATGCAAAGCAAAATGGTCACATCAATGGCTCAGCCGAGAGTAGTCATCATCGGAGGCGGCGTGGTTGGCGCAGCGTTGGCAGATGAGATCACAGCGAAGGGCTGGAGCGATGTCACGCTAGTGGATGCCGGCCCGCTGCCCGACGCGGGCGGCTCGAGTTCTCATGCACCCGGCGTCGTGTTTCAAACCAATGGGTCTCAGGTGATGACTCAGCTGGCCAAGTACACCGTTGACAAACTCGGCGGGCTGCAATGGCATGGCGAGCCGTGTTTCCTCTCCGTTGGCGGACTGGAAATCGCGACAACACCGGAGCGCGCCAACGAATTGAAGCGGCGTCTTGGGTATGCGCAGGCCTGGGGGCTCGAGGGCGCTCGGCTGATGGATGCCGCGGAGGCGGCCGCCACGTGGAAGATGCTCGATCCGGCGGTCGTGCAGGCCGGGCTCTACGTGCCCAGCGACGGTATCGCAAAATCCGTGCGTGGAATTGGCGCCCAACTGGATCGGGCCGTCTCTCGTGGCGCGCGCGTGCTCGACCATCACGAGGTACTCGGGGTGACGACCGCGGGTGGCAAAGTTACCGGCGTCGACACCGACCACGGGCACTTGGATGCAGACATCGTGGTCTGTTGTGCGGGTATCTGGGGGCCGAAGATCGCTGCGATGGTGGGACAGCGACTCGCCCTGACCCCGTTGGCGCACCAGCATACGTGGACGAAACCGCTGGCAGAGCTGGCCGCACGCACTGGCGAGGCGACCCTCCCTGTGCTCCGTCATCAGGATGCCGACCTCTACTACCGGCAGAACTTCCAGGGTCTCGGGATCGGTTCGTATCGCCATCGACCGATGCCGGTGGCCGTTGATGAGTTGACGCACTGGACTGATGTTGAGCGCACAGGAGCTATGCCATCCGTACTGCCGTTCACCCCGGATGATTTCGATTTTGCGCTGGCCGAAAGTGCGCGCATCCTGCCGGCGACGCGGGGTGTCGAGCTGGATGGTGCGATCAACGGTGTGTTCTCCTTCACGGTCGACAACATGCCACTGCTCGGGCCGCACCCCAGCTTGGCTGGCTTCTGGTTCGCGGAGGCGGTTTGGGTTACCCATTCGGCCGGAGTGGGCCGAGCGATGGCCGAATGGATCGTCGATGGGCAGTCGACGTCGTTTGACCTGCACGCCTGCGACATCAACCGGTTCGAAAAGTTCCAGCTCGGGTCGAGGTATGTCGAGGCCACAGACTGTCAAAACTTCGTAGAGGTGTATGACATCCTCCACCCGCTGCAGCCGAAAGAGCACTCCCGGCCGCTGCGCACCACGCCCTTCTACCAGCGTCAGCGGGAACTTGGTGCGGTGTTTTTGGAGGCCAACGGATGGGAGCGCCCGCAGTGGTACGCCGCTAATGACGCTCTGGTGACCAGCGAACGTAACACCGGATGGAACATCCCTGAGCCCGACGAGTGGGCGTCGCTCTATTGGTCACCCACGGTTGCCGCGGAGGCGGCGATCACGCGCACGGATGTCGCAATGTACGACATGACGGCCCTCAAGCGACTTGAGGTGAGCGGCCCGGGTGCGACAGCTTTTCTGCAGGAACTTGTCACCGGGAATGTCGACCGCACCGTCGGCTCGGTAACGTACTGCTTGATGCTCGACCAGAACGGGCACATTCACTCTGACGTGACCGTGGCTCGACTCGGCGATGAGTTTTATCAGGTTGGTGCGAACGGGGCGATCGACGAGGACTGGATGCGGCGCCAACTGCCGGAGGGTAGCGCCGTACAGATCAGAGACAGCACACCGGGAACATGTTGCATTGGTATCTGGGGTCCGAAAGCGCGTGCGGTGGTGCAGTCGCTCACCGATACCGACTTTTCACATCAGGGATTCGGCTATTTCAAGGCCAAGACCGGCTACCTTGGCCTGGTCGAGGTCACCGCGATGCGGCTCTCCTACGTAGGTGAGTTGGGCTGGGAGCTGTACTGCACCGCAGACCTCGGTCTCACACTATGGGACACGCTGATGGCGGCCGGTGCGCAACACGGCATCATCGCGGCCGGACGCGGTGCGTTCAACGCGTTGCGGTTGGAGAAGGGCTATCGCTCATTCGGATCGGACATGAACAATGACCACGTGCCTGCCGAAGCCGGGCTTGAATTCGCAGTGCGGATGAACAAGCCATCGTTCCTCGGTCGTGAGGCTCTGGTGGATGCGCCGGCGCCGGAAAAGAAGCTCAGCCTCTTACTTATCGACGAGCCCAACAGTGTTGTCGTGGGGTCTGAGCCGGTGTTCCACAACGATCAGGTCGTGGGTTACGTCACTTCTGCCGGCTATGGCTACACCCTCGGCACGCCGCTTGCCTATGCGTGGCTACCGACCGAGCACACGGAACCCGGAACCCGCGTGCAGATCGGGTATTTCGGCCGGCGAGTACCGGCGACGGTCGCAGCGGAGCCAGCGTTCGATCCCGAGGGTACTCGGATGCGCTGCTGAGAGAGCCGGTGCGGATTCCCTAAAGCACGTCGCGGATAGTCGCTTCAAAGTTTGTGACGTGGTCAAGTGAAAGCTGGTACGCGAGGTCACCGTTGCCGTCGGCGATCGCTTCCAGCAATCGCACGTGTTCGGCAATGTGCCCGGTGACAGAGGGTATCTTGTCCAAAACCACGCACCAGATCCTGGTCGCGAGGTTGTCGTACCGCACCAGTACATCTTCAAGATGCGGGTTCGCGCTTGCCCGATAGATCAGGCGGTGAACCGCGATGTCGTAGCGCATCAACTCGCGATGGTTGATCGATTCCGCTGCGCTGGAAGCGATGGTCTTGGCAATCTCACGCATTTGGGTGCGAAGCGGCGCAGTGGACATCGTGGCGGCACGACGAGCAGCGAGGGGCTCAAGCAATTCCCGGATTTCAGACACGTCTGCTAATTCGGTGATGTCGACGGTGGTTGCGAAGGTGCCTCGTCGCGCATAGGAGACGACCAGATGATCGCTTTCCAGTCGCTTGAGTGCTTCGCGTACCGGGGTGCGCCCCATCTCAAGTTCGCTGACGAGCAATCCTTCGTTGATCGGGTCTCCCGGGCGGATGTCGAGCATGATTAATTTGTCACGCAGCTGCTCGTAAGCGCTGTCTGCCATGGAAATCGACGACGTCTCGGCGGTTGGAAGGTTACTGGTCAAACTCACGATCGCGCTCCCCGGCCTTGCTTTTCAATCGCATTGGTCATGATGGATTGACTTGATACAACATCCGTCTTAGTGTAGATCAGGTTCTGGTATATCAGGATATGTGGCAAAGGATATCAATATCTTCAAAGGAGAATGTGATGAGCGAGGAGTTGCTTCCCGAGCATCCTGATTTTCTCTGGCGCAATCCAGAACCCAAGCGATCTTATGACGCCGTCATCGTCGGCGGTGGTGGACACGGACTGACCACTGCGTACTATCTCGCGAAGAACCACGGGATGACGAATATTGCCATCCTGGAGCGCGGCTGGCTTGCTGGCGGAAATATGGCACGCAATACGACGATCATTCGGTCGAACTATTTGTGGGATGAGAGCGCGGCGATCTACGAGTTCGCGCTCAAACTCTGGGAGAAGTTGCCTGAAGAACTCGAGTATGACTTCCTCTTCAGCCAGCGCGGGGTGCTGAACCTGGCACACACGCTATCGGATGTGCGAGAAAGTGTTCGACGGGTCAGCGCCAACAAGCTCAACGGGATCGATGCAGAGTGGCTGGATGTCGATCAGGTTCGCGAGGTGTGTCCGATCGTGAACACCTCGGACAACATTCGCTACCCCGTACTTGGCGGTACGTACCAGCCGCGGGGCGGCATCGCCAAACATGATCATGTCGCCTGGGCGTTCGCGCGGAAGGCCGACGAGATGGGCGTTGACATCATCCAGAATTGCGAGGTAACCGGCTTCGTTAAAGACGGCAACCGCGTGGTGGGTGTTGACACAACCCGCGGCCGAATCAACGCGGGAAGGGTCGGCCTTGCTGCGGCAGGCCACAGCAGCGTGCTGGCTGAGCGCGCAGGGTTCCGGCTGCCGATCCAATCGCATCCTTTGCAGGCGCTGGTCTCCGAACTTAACGAGCAAGTGCATCCCACCGTGGTGATGTCGAACCACGTGCACGTGTACGTGTCGCAGGCGCACAAGGGCGAGTTGGTGATGGGTGCTGGCATCGATTCCTTTAATGGGTACGGTCAACGTGGCTCGTTCCACGTGATCGAGAGCCAGATGGCCGCCGCTGTCGAACTGTTCCCCATCTTCGCGCGCGCCCACGTGCTGCGCACCTGGGGCGGCATAGTGGATGTGACTCCGGATGCCTCGCCGATCATCAGCACAACACCGGTCGAGAACCTTTTCGTGAATTGTGGATGGGGCACCGGCGGATTCAAGGCGACCCCGGCCGCCGGGTGGACATTCGCGCACACGATTGCTACGGGTGAACCGCATCCGCTCAACCGCGCCTACGGTCTGGAACGGTTCGTGTCCGGCTCTCTCATCGACGAACACGGCGCTGCTGCCGTGGCTCACTAGGAGACTCACCATGCTTCTCATCACCTGCCCGTACTGCGGCCCGCGCGATGAAACTGAATACCACTACGGCGGTCAGGCGCACGTTCCCTTCCCCGCGGCCGAGGACGAGCTCACCGACCAGCAGTGGGCAGAGTACTTGTTCTATCGGGACAATCCAATGGGTCCGTTCGCGGAGCGTTGGGTGCACTCGGCCGGCTGCAGACGCTGGTTCAATGTCGTCCGCGACACCGTCAGTTACGAGATTCTCGCCGTCTATCCCATGGGCCAGGAACAGCCGACACTCAAAAAATCGACACTCGAGAGTCCGACTCTGGAAAACACTGGGGGAGTGCGATGAACACCGGACCGCAGCGGTTGCCATCGGGCGGCAGAATCGACCGCACCACGGCGCACCGGTTCACGATAGACGGTCGGCCCTTGAGTGGGCATCCCGGCGACACAGTTGCGTCGGCGCTGCTGGCCAACGGAGTGATCCGTGTTGGCGACTCGATCTACCGGGGGCGACCGCGCGGCATCGTGACCGCGGGAGTCGAAGAGCCGAACGCACTGATCAGAATCAACGGTCGGTGCGCTGAGTCCATGCTGCCAGCACCCACTGTCGAGCTTTTCGACGGGCTGGAGGCCGAAACGCTCTCGGGAATTGGTCGGCTCGATCCCTCCGAGGACCAATCGATTTATGACAAGAAGTATGTCCACACCGACGTCCTCGTGGTTGGCGCCGGCCCTGCCGGTCTCGCCGCTGCGCTCACGGCGGCCCGCAGCGGGGCGAGGGTGATGGTTATCGATGAGCAGCCCGAACTTGGTGGTTCCCTGTTGTCGGCACGCTCGGAGACCATCGACGGCCTGTCGGCAGCCGCCTGGATCACTCAGACTCTCCAAGAACTTGCCGCCTGTGACGAATGCACTCTGCTGAGCAGAACCACCGTGTTTGGCAGCTACGACAGCAACTATCTGGTCGCGCTCCAGCGCCGCACTGATCATCTTGGCGCGGCCGCACCGCATCTAGTGTCGCGTCAACGGATGTGGCACATCCGAGCTCGCCAGGTCGTCCTGGCCACCGGCGCGCACGAGCGTCCGCTGGTGTTCGCCAACAATGACCTGCCCGGTGTGATGCTCGCATCCGCCGTGCGCAGCTATCTGAACCGCTATGGCGTGGCTGCCGGTTCCAAGGTCGTCATTTCGACCACGAACGACAGTGCCTACGACCTGGCAGTCGACCTGACGGCTGCGGGCGTGGACGTGGTGGCGATCGCGGACACACGCCCGGAGCCCTCGGCTCGGGCCGCGGAGACCGTCAATGTTGCCTCGTTGCGGGTGCTGAGCAACAGCGTGGTGGTCGGAGCCACTGGTGAAGAACGCCTGACCGGGGTGCTGGTCGGGGGCCTGCTGGCCGACAACACCGTGGATGGCGTGGTCGAGTCGTTGGAGTGCGATCTGCTGGCGGTCGCGGGTGGCTTCAGCCCTGTCGTTCACCTGCACAGCCAGCGGCAAGGCAAACTGCGCTGGGATGAGGAACTCGCGGCGTTCGTCCCGGCAAGCGTGGTGCGTAATCAGCAGGTGGTCGGCGCGGCGCGAGGTACATACTCCTTGGCCGACGCTCTGGCGGAGGGCACGGCGGCAGGCATCGCAGCCGCTGCTGCCGGCGGATTCGCTGCTGCCGAGGCGCGGGTCCCGGTAGCGCTGCGGATCTCCTCCTCAAGGGCTCGGCCGGTCTGGCTCGTGCCGGCGCCCGACGGTGAGCCGGTGGACTGGACAACTCATTTCGTGGACTTGCAGCGCGACTCCAGCGTGGCCGACGTGGCCAGGGCGACCGGGGCCGGCATGCGTAGCGTCGAACACGTCAAGCGGTACACCTCTATTAGTACGGCGAACGATCAGGGAAAGACGTCAGCGGTCAATACCATCGGCGTCATCGCCGACCTCCTGCACGGTGCCTCGTTGGGGGATGTCGGCACGACAACGTACCGAGCCCCTTACACTCCCGTTGCCTTAGTCGCGCTGGCCGGTCGACAGCGCGGCGAACTTTATGATCCGGCCAGGGAAACGTCAATACACTCCTGGCACGTCGAGCACGGTGCCGTGTTCGACAACGTCGGTCAGTGGAAACGTCCGAGGTTTTTTCCACAGCCTGGTGAAGATATGGATGCCGCCGTCGCGCGGGAGTGTCGAGCTGCTCGTGAGGGTGTTGCGTTCATGGACGGCACCACGCTCGGCAAGATCGAGATCCGCGGTGCAGACGCGGGAACATTCCTGAACCGCATGTACACCAACGGGTTTACGAAGTTGGCGACGGGCTCCGTGCGTTACGGGGTCATGTGTCAGCCAGACGGAATGGTCTTCGACGATGGCACGACGCTGCGTATCGCCGAGAACCGCTATTTCATGACGACTACCACCGGTGGGGCTGCAAAGGTTCTCGATTGGATGGAAGAGTGGTCGCAGACTGAGTGGCCAGAGCTCGACGTGTACTTCACCTCGGCCACTGAGCAGTGGACCACTATTGCGGTAGTCGGCCCGCTGGCTCGCCAGGTTATCGCGCACTTGGCGCCGGACATGGACGTTTCAGCAGAGGCGTTCCCTTTCATGACCTTCCGCTCGACCACGCTAGCCTCAGGCATCCCCGCCCGCATCTGCCGGATTTCCTTTTCCGGCGAGCTGGCTTTCGAGGTCAACGTGTCTGCCTGGTACGGTCGGTCGGTCTGGGAACAGGTTGCAGCGGCAGGAGCCGAATTCGGCATCACACCGTATGGTACGGAAACCATGGACGTGCTGCGAGCCGAGAAGGGCTTCATCATCGTCGGTCAAGACACGGATGGCACGACCACCCCCCAGGATGCAGGCATGGGCTGGGTCGTCTCCAAGGTCAAGGACTTCGTCGGCCGGCGTTCATTCACTCGAGTGGACACGTCTCGCGAAGACCGGAAACACCTGGTCTCCGTGCTTCCCGTGGATCGCACAATCCTTCTGCCCGAGGGCACCCAACTCGTCGCGTCAGGCGTCCGGATCACACCAGAACTGGGACCGGTGCCTATGGAGGGCTTCGTGACATCGAGCTATCGCAGCGTTGCGCTCGATCGCACCTTCGGCCTCGCACTGATCAAGAACGGGCGCAACCGACTCGGTGAGCACCTGTTCTCGCCCATTGGCGACGCTCTCGTGGAAGTCGAAATCGCGCCCACCGTGCTGTACGACCCGGAAGGAAAAAGACGAGATGGCTGAACTGACACTGAGCGTCCGGCCCGATCTGGCCCGCAGCCCACTCGCGCACCTGAAAGCCACTCTGGCCCAGGGCGCGGTAAGTGGTGACCGTGGCGTGTCACTTCGTGAGATCCCGTTCCTCACGATGGTCTCGGTGCGCATCGCACCGGGAAGCCCGCAAGCGGCGCGGTTGGCGCACGTACTGGGCGCTGACATGCCAGCCGCGTGTGGGCGCGTGAGCACAGGGCCACAAAGTGACGTTCTCTGGCTCGGTCCGGATGAATTCTTGGTGATCAGTGAGAACGACGCAACGCAGCTGACCGAGCAACTGACCGAGGCTCTCGGCGACTCTCCTGGTCTTGTGGTCGATCTCTCCGCCAATCGCACGACGTTGGAGTTGAGCGGGCCCAGTGCTCGAGCGGTGTTGGAGAAGGGATGCAGCGTCGACCTGCATCCGCGTGAATTCGCCCCGGGGATGGCGGTCGTTACCCAAGTTGGAGCAGCACCGGTTGTTCTGTGGCAGACCGATGACGCACCCACTTATCGGGTCTTCCCTCGCGCTTCGTTCGCCCATTACACGGCTCTCTGGTTGCTCGACTCGATGGTCGAATTCGCCGAGCCCGAGGTTCCGTAATCGATGGTTATCACCCACCAACACCCTGGAACGATCGAGGCGGCGCCGACCATAGAACACGTGCTCACGTTGGACTGCCCGGAATCGCCCGGAATCGTTCGCGCCGTCTCCACCTACCTGTTCGATCATGGCTGCGACATCATCGACAGCAAGCAATTTGGAGATCGCCGGGCCGGGCACTTCTTCATGCGCGTGCACATGATCAGCGACGGTGACGAAGCGACGACGGATGCACTGCGCAACGGATTCGGTCCTGTAGCCGAAAAGTTCTCGATGCAGTGGGCTTTGGAGCGAAAGGGCATGAAGCGACGAGTGCTCATTATGGTCTCTAAATACGGGCACTGCCTTAACGATCTGCTGTTCCGTGCGCGCAATGGTGATCTGCCGATTGACGTGGTTGCCGTTGTGTCGAATCATCGCGACCACGAAGGTCTGGTCGAGTGGTACGGCATCCCCTTCTTTCATATCCAGATGAGTGCCGAGACCAAGCCGGAGGGCGAGCGTCAGCTTGTGGACTTGATCGATCAATTGGATGTCGAGCTCATTGTGCTGGCCCGCTATATGCAGGTGCTCAGCGACAGCCTGTGCGCAGAACTCGCCGGCAAATGCATCAACATCCACCATTCCTTCCTGCCGAGCTTCAAGGGCGCCAGGCCATACGCGCAAGCGTACGAACGGGGCGTGAAATTGGTGGGCGCCAGCGCGCATTATGTCACGGGTGATCTCGACGAAGGCCCCATCATCGCCCAACAGGTAATTGCTATTGACCACACGCTTGAACCAAACGGGATCGAGGAAGTGGGCAGAGATGCCGAAACGGCAGCGCTGACAATGGCCGTGCGTTGGCATTGTGAGGGGCGCGTGATTACCCAGGGTCGTCGCACCGTCGTGCTGCGCTGAACGGTGTGATTCAACCGCACTACAACGCGTTCGGCATGGTGCACCGCGGCGCAACGGCTCTGCCTCGTGCGTTCGCCGCTCGAGTGCTTGCCATCCGCGGGGGCGAAGGACATAATTGTGGAATGGTTGATACGTCTATTAGTGCAGAATGGTATATCAGTGACGAAGCGTCAGAGTTCACGACGCCCGTGGTGGCACAGGAGGTCATGGACTTTCATCTGAGTCTGTCTGGATATCAGCCGACCAAGCTGCACGACCGCCCGGAGCTAGCAGCCAGTCTCGGCGTCGCCCGCGTGTTCGTCAAAGAAGAGTCTGAACGGTTCGGCTTGCCATCATTTAAGATGGTGGGGGCATCCTGGGCTGTTTATCGGATGCTCGCCGGCCGCACAGAGGACCCCGAGCGTGACTGGACGTTCGACGAGTTGGCACGCCGTTTCGGCGGCGCGGGCGGACTGACATTGGTCTGTGCGACCGACGGCAATCACGGACGGGCGGTGGCGCATATGGCCGCATTGTTCAACCTGTCCGCGCACATCTTCGTACCAGCGCAAATTGGTCAACGTGCCAAGGACGGCATTCTCAGCGAGGGCGCGGAGTTGACGCAAGTGGACGCCGCCTATGACGATGTCGTGTTGCGCGCTCGAGCCGCAGCGGATGCTGACCCACAGGCAATACTCGTGCAGGACACGGCCTGGGACGGGTACGAGCAAATCCCCGGCTGGATTGTTGATGGCTATTCCACGATCTTCCGCGAGATTGACGCGCAACTTGCCGACGCCGGTATCGACGGGCCAGACGTGGTTGTCACCCCGTGCGGTGTTGGATCGCTGATTCAAGCATCAGCCGCGCACTACCGAGCCATCGACCGCGGAGCGGATGCGCGTCGGCCCGCACTCATCAGCGTCGAGCCGCGCGACGCCGCTTGCCTTGTTGATTCCCTGAATGCAGGGCATCCCGTGGCCGTGAAGACGGGGGAGACTCGGATGGCGGGGATGAACTGCGGAACGGTTTCGACGCTTGCGTGGCCGATATTGCAGGGAAGCATAGGTGCCGCAGTGGCGATCACTGAGGGAGAAGACGAACGCGCTGTGCGGGATCTCGAAGCCCTCGGCGTGGACTCCGGCCCTTGTGGTGCGGCCTCACTAGCCGGGCTTAGGGTTGTGCTGGCCAATGCGGCACTGCGTGATGGCCTGGGAATCACAGGCACATCCGTCGTCGTACTTCTCAGCACTGAAAGTCGCACTGCGAACCCTCTGAACCAATGACCGCTGCCGCGGCATTCTCCTTCTGTTCGCGGATGCGGTGCTTGAAAAACCGCGAATAACACAGGTACCCGAGCCCAAAAATCAGAATCCCGCCGCCACCTCGCGCTGTTGTACCGACTCACCCGCGACGTTCTCCATGCCGAGTAGCCGCTTATCCGGTAGCGTGCACCCAAACTGTGGGAGAGACGTGGAGCTGAGGGACTACTGCTACGAGAGGCGGGCTCGAAGCGTCCATCGACAATGCAGATACGGCCAGCTTCCGAGCTGTCATCGCGGAGATCACCAAGCCGTCCGGCGGTGGTGAGTCGCCCGTTCCAAACCTTGCGCACAAACCCAAGCTCACCCCATGGTGGGCTATCGCTGCCGTATGCATTCTGGCCGGGGGTCGTGCTGATTCTCGTGGCCGTTGCGCTTTTAAGGTCAGGTAGGGCGCTTCGACAAGCTCAGCGACCGGGTGGGCTCAGTGACCGAGCCGCGAGCGGCGGCTAAACTAGAGCAGTGAGTTCTTCTGCTACCCCCATCGACGTTGCGCTGATCGGCGGTGGCATCATGAGTGCCACGCTCGGCGCGTTCCTTAAGCAACTGCAGCCAGACTGGACCATCGAGATCTTCGAGACCCTGGGCGACGTTGCGCTCGAAAGTTCCAACCCGTGGAACAACGCCGGAACGGGCCACTCTGCGCTGTGCGAACTGAACTACACGCCCGAACGGCCAGACGGCACGATCGACATCTCCAAAGCGGTCACCGTGAACGAACAGTTTCAGGTCTCCCGCCAGTTCTGGTCCTATCTGGTGGGTAAGGGCTTGCTCGAAGACCCGCAGGCCTTCGTGCACGCCGTGCCGCACATGAGCTTCGTCACCGGCGATACAAACGTCAGCTACCTGCGCAAGCGCTTTGACGCACTGAAAGACCACCCCCTGTTCTCCGGTATCGAATACAGCGAAGACGTCGACGTCATCCGCTCTTGGGTGCCCGCCATGATCCCCGGCCGCAAGAAGCTTCAGCGCTTCGCCGCCACGCGCGTGCCCGCAGGCACCGACGTTAACTTCGGCGCGCTCACCCATGGGCTGCTCGGCTACCTCCAGACCAGCGGGGCGCAGTTGTATACCGACCAGCGCGTGGTCAACGTCACGCGCGAGGGTGAGCTATGGAAGCTCCGCGTCAAGCAAGAGATCGGGATGGCCCGCCGCAATGTGCGGGCGCGTTTCGTCTTCGTCGGTGCCGGTGGCGGAGCACTGCACCTGTTACAGAAGTCCGGCATCCCTGAGGCTAGAGGCTTCGGCGGATTCCCGGTGAGCGGCGAGTTCCTGCGC
The DNA here is from genome assembly GCA_039924815.1 of Lacisediminihabitans sp. Classification (GTDB taxonomy): domain Bacteria; phylum Actinomycetota; class Actinomycetes; order Actinomycetales; family Microbacteriaceae; genus Parafrigoribacterium_A. The sequence continues at coordinate 2,114 of JBDTAD010000422.1, read as the reverse complement.
ACCGACAACCCGGAGGTTGTAGCGAAGCATCACGCCAAGGTCTACGGCCTCGCGGAGGTCGGATCCCCGCCCATGTCGGTGCCGCACCTCGACACCCGCGTCGTCGACGGCGAGGCGAGCCTCATGTTCGGGCCGTACGCCGGATTTAGCCCCAAGTTCCTCAAGTCCGGATCGTGGTTCGACCTGTTCGCCACCATCCGGCTGCACAACCTCATTCCGATGATCGCGGCCGGGGCATCCAACCTTGCGCTCGTGCGCTACCTGATCAGCCAGCTCGCCGCGAGCAAGTCCACCAAGTTCAAGGCACTGCAGGCGTTCATGCCGAACGCCGACCCCGAGGACTGGTACAGAATCACGGCAGGCCAGCGCGTGCAGGTGATCAAGAAGGATGCCAAGAAGGGCGGAGTGCTCCAGTTCGGCACCGAGGTAGTCTCGGCCGCGGACGGCAGCATTGCGGGCCTCCTGGGAGCCTCCCCGGGCGCATCTACCGCCGTGCCGATCATGCTCGACGTGCTGAAGCGCTGCTTCCCTGACCGCATTGACGGCTGGCAACCGCAACTCAAGGCCATGATCCCGAGCTACGGCAAGCAACTCGCTCCCGATCCAAAGCTTGCGAAGAAGACCCTCGACGCGACCAAGAGTGCGCTGAACATCTCCTAGACGATCGACTGCGCGACGCAACCATGCCCTCAATTCGGGGGTAATGGGGCACAAAAGGCGCGTAAGTACCGGGAATACGCGCGAATCCTGCGTAAAACGGGGTACGTGACAGAGTGAAAAGATGTCATACTTTCCTGACGCCAAGTCGAAGGGGAAGCCATGACACTGGGTATCCCCGCCCACCTGGCACCGCAGGCGCTGAGCCGCGCGTTCGCCAAGGGTCAGCATGCGCTCGCGCTCACCTGCCTCATGGGCGCGTTGGTACTGGTGCTGATCTTCCAGGCCAGCAATCCGTCCCTCGTCATGTGGCCGGCGGGAGTCGCATTGGTGCCGTTGTTCGGCCTGCTCTGGCTCAACGATCGTTCCCGCACGGGCTTCTTCTCCGCGGCCTATGTGATCGTCGGCGGTGCCGGGGTCTATTGGTTCGCCATCACTTTCTATTCGCAGACGGTTCCAGGCCTCGTGAACGACGGATTCTCCCTCGCGTTGCCGAAGATTGCGCTGTTGATGGTGGGCGGATCGGGTGCCGGTCTGATCGCCGGCGTGCTGTGGGCGACAGCGGGCTACCTAGTCGCTGAGCTGGCGACCGGTGCAGCAGCCCTCGAATCCGGTGTGCTCGTCTATTTCGACTCGATCACCTTTCTCACGCTCCTTGCGCTGTTCGCCATTCTCGTGTTGGTCGACGTGGGGCACCGCAGCTCGTGGCGAGCTCAGCCGCGGCTTCACCGAGCCGCCCGCGACGAGCAGATCGCCGCCTTGCGCTACCGCATCGAGGCCAAAGCAGCTGCCCTCATGCACGACACCCTGCTGAGCCACCTGGCCGCGATTGCGAACTCCAGCACCTCCGTGTTGCCTCAGGCCTTGAAGGTGCAGATGGAGCGCGACCTGGAGATCTTGATAGGCGAGGAATGGCTGAGCGACGGCTCCGCCGCGGTGGATGCCCAGACTCGCACCGAATGGCGCAGTAGCGGTCTGTATGCCGCCATCCAGGAGAGCAGGCTCATGGGCCTCGAAGTGGAGTCGACCGGCGATCTCGCCGCTGTCGCGCGGCTCGACCGTGAGAGATCCATAGCGCTCGGGCAGGCCGTCAAGCAGTGTCTCGTGAACGTGCTCAAGCACTCCGGAACCACTCAGGCAGAGGTTGCCGTGTATGGCTCCGATGCGGATGTCTCGGTTATGGTGGTCGACACCGGTAGGGGTTTCACCGAGGCAGAGACCGGCGCCGACCGGCTTGGTCTGCGCAACTCCGTGCGGCGTCGGATCGAAGCCGTGGAGGGTGCCGTGCAGGTGTGGTCAACGCCGGGGCGCGGAACCTCCATCATGATTCGTGTTCCGGTCGCGACGAACCAGACGGACGACGGTGTGGAGGTGTCCACATGAGGGTAAAACGCGAGAACACCAGACAGCAACTTGATCCCGCAGGAGTGGCGGGCATGCGCACGGTCACCATCGTG
>JBDTAD010000421.1:0-6299 GCA_039924815.1 Lacisediminihabitans sp. | reverse complement strand
AACAGATGGACATGCGCAAACTCGTCGCAGAAGCTCTGGGCACACTACTGCTGGTGTTCTTTGGCGTCGGAGTCGCCACCCTGTCATTCGGATTCGCGGTGACTGGGGCGAGTGCTTCAGCGGGTGTGGTCGCAACCGCGCTTGCCTTCGGCCTGATAATGCTGGTGCTGGCCTACGGCATTGGCCCGATTTCCGGTGCACACATCAATCCCGCCGTAACCATGGGCTTCTTGGTCGCTGGCCGAATCGGAATAGTTGACGCTGTCGGATATTGGATAGCGCAGATCGTCGGCGGTATTGCCGGTTCAGCCCTGCTGTTCTGGATGTTCTCTAGTGCTGCCGGATACTCCACGGCCAAACAAGGCCTTGGCACAGACGGGTTCGGTGCCAACTCGATGATCGGTCTCACCATGGGCGGGGCATTCCTCGCTGAGGTCGTGCTCACATTCCTTTTCGTCATCATCGTGCTGCTGGTGACGCGCAAGGCGGCGTGGCCGCAACTTGGTGGCGTCGCCATCGGATTCGCACTCGCCACAGTGCACCTGATTGGCATTCCACTGACCGGAACCTCAGTGAACCCGGCCCGTAGCATCGGCCCCGCGCTGTTCGTCGGTGGAGAAGCGCTGGGCCAACTGTGGTTATTCATTGTTGCTCCGCTGGTGGGCGCGGTCATCGCGGCGCTCGTCAGTCGCTACTTGTTCCCCACGGATGCGCTCGCCCCCGAGGTGACCGCCAATGAAGAAATCCCTTCGAGCTGAGTGTTTCTGCAGGGCTGAGTGGCCTCGGAACGCGCACAACCCCTGAGTGAGGGCGCCGAGCAGTACGAGCGAGATGCGCGCTATCTACGCGCGCTCGGCTAACTGATGTCGTGGTTGGTGTTTAGCCGCGCAGCTACGAAGATGCTCCAAGCAGGGCGGAATCAATGCGTCCGATCGTTTCAGCCGGTGATAAACCATGATCAACGGCGACAATTTCTGCCAGTGAGCGCGCCTCTTCGTGACAGGCCGGACAGCGCAGCAAGTGGACTCGGAACTCTTCGGAGAGAGGTGTGGACGAAACCACCATCGCTTCGATGACGATGTCAACGAGCTCGAAACAGTCGTCACAGGAGAGCCACGGCTCAGTGTTTGCGGTTAAGCGGTCGATTGCTTCCGGGCTTAGTGACTCGGGGTTTGTCATGTGGTCACGTCCTCTCGAGGGGCGACGGGTAATAAGAAGTCATGAGCTGACAGGTATGCCCGGAGGCGCTGACGAGCATCATGCAGTGTTTTGTAGAGCGCGCCACGATTGATGCCGAGTCGTTCGGCCAGCACGTCGATAGGCACTTCATCGATAAGCACAGCGACCGCGACGCGTCGTTGATGCGGTGTTAAAGCCTCCCGGAGCCCTTGGTGCACAGCGTTCGCCAGATCGCGTCCTTCCGCATACCCCTCCGGTGACTGCGCCACCGTCTGATGCTGCTCGGGGATGTCATCCAAGTTAATCTCGCGATCGCGCCAGGCTGCACGCCGCACTTCGGTGCCCGCGTGCAGTATCCCGAACTTGTACGCCCACGTCGTGAACGCACTCCGGCCCTCGAAGCTTGCTAACCGGGAGAGCACAGCCATAGTTGCTTCGTCTGCGGCGGAGTGAATGATCTCTTCCCGTCGCACGGCACCAAGAGCGTTTGCTTCCCGCATTCGGCTGACCTGGCGGCGTGCTGCGCGAATCATCAGCTCGTGCAATTGCGCAACCGCGTGCTCATATGCCCGGCCGGGTGTCGAAAGGCGACTGACCCAGTCATCATCTGCCGGCAGTGTTTCTTCGCCCCAGGCTGAAGAAGGTTCGCCTGTGCTGACCGTCAACTCGGCTGAGTTACTCGTGTCATTCACCAGCCGGCCAGTCCTTCCACGCGACCTTGCGCATACGGTGGGAATGTCATCCTCGATCACCTGCTCCCGTGGCCAGCGTAACAGTCGACTGTAGAGCTCAGGGCGGGCCAGTAACGAGGTGCCTCGTTGTGCGCTAGAGCTCTCCATATTTAGTTAGTGTCGCGAACTCGGCAAGTCTTACCGAGGTTTGGAGATTTCGCGAAGATCGGTAAGGACGCTAACCCGCCCGACCACTAATGAGAGTGAGTCAGGGCGCGAACCGACAGGGTATGCACGCCGGATTCTGATCGACCAAGAAGGAGCACACCATGTCTATCCATCACACGACGATGCGCCGCATGTCCGCCATTTCCCTGATCGCAGCACTAACCCTTACGGGCGGCCTGCTGACCGGCTGCAGCGCCCAGAGTGACCATGTTCCAGCAGCCGTTCATCCTGCCATGCAAGTTGACTCAACAGCGACCAAAGCGAAGATCGCCCTCTACAGCGCGATGCGTACCCTGTGGGGCGAGCACATGCAGTGGACCTATGACACCGTTGTTGCGTTCGCTGCTGGCTCGCCCGGACTCGATCCGACCATCGGGCGAATCCTGCAGAACCAGCAAGACATCGGCAAAGCGATAGCGCCATACTATGGCGACGCCGCGGCCACACAGCTCACCGACTTGCTCACCACCCACATCAAGGATGCCGTTCCCGTTTTGGTAGCGGCAAAGGCTGGCGACTCGGCGGCGCTGGATACGGCGGTAAAGAATTGGTACGCCAACGCTGAGGAGATTGGTGACTTCCTCGCCACAGCCAACCCGAACTGGAAGCAAGCCGATATGCGCGACATGATGAAGCTGCACATCACGCAGACCATTGGCTACGCCACTGACGTTCTCACAGGCGACTATGCGAAGGCGATCACTGACTACGACTCGGCCGAAGCCCACATGGTGCAGATGGCGGACATGCTCAGTATGGGCATCATCGCTCAGTTCCCCAAGAAGTTCTAGTCCACGACATTCGGGCGGGCTGGCTCGCCCTCACCTGAGCCAGCCCGCCCGCACGTCTCCCCACCGAAGCGGAGTCTCACGTGTCTTTCCTCTTAAGCTCGGCCCGGCACTCGCGGTGGCGGTGGCTGGCCGCGGTATTTCTCTTGGCCAACGCGGCCATCCATCTGGACCTGGCGCCTATGCACCTGATGGAAGCGCCGTACATCGGCGTCCTCTTCATTGTGCTGTCAGCGGCGTGCATCGTTCTGGCCTTGTTGTTGATCTTCTTCGACAACGTTGCTGTGTGGTCGTCCACCGCAGCACTGAGCCTGCTTGCGCTCATCGCGTTCCTGGCTTCACGTACCGTGGGCCTGCCGCAAATCGACGATGACATTGGCAACTGGACCGAGCCGCTGGGCTACCCGAATGTGGTGATCGAAGTTCTGACACTTGTCGTAGCCGCTGCCGTTATGCGGTCAATTCTTCGGGTCAAGGCCGCTTGTGCAGGGCATCCGGATCAGCCGGAGCCTTGTGACGGCGCTCCTTAACGAATTCCTTCGTGCGCATCAGACGCAAGGCTGCGACGAGCAGCACGCTGCCAACGATGGTGAACAGCAGCGTATGGCCGAACCATCCGAGCCAGTGCAGGATCGGAATATTCGCACCGGCCTGAATCGCACCGAAGACGAGCATAAGAACTACATCTGGCGAAAGACGCCTTGGAAGAATTCACTCAATCGGATTACGAAGCGATCCATCGTGATGAGGTGGTCTGGCCTAGCCCGCTGTCGCCTCGCGCACTCGCCCTACGATCGTCGTGCGGGCATCCCGGCCGATCGCGGTTGGCAGGAGGGGATACACGTGCAGTTGCCCCTCCAGCTCGAGAAACTCGAGGTCGACACCGGCTTTGGTGGCCTTCTCCGCATAGAGCCGAGAGTCGGGGTTGAGGATGTCACGGGTGCCGGTAAAGAGTGTGATTGGGCCGAGCCCCTCGAGCTCGCCGTTGAGGGGGCTGACGGTCGGATCGTTCACATCCAGACTGCCCTTCCAACTGTCGATAAAGACCTGCGTGCCCCGGGTGCCGAGCCAGGGGTCGCTCGGCTGAACGATCGGAATCTCCGGATTCTTCATCGACAGATCCAGTGCGGGGGAGATGGCAATGGCCCGCGGCAGGGTGAGGCCGTGGCGATCCCGAAGCTGCAGGATGGCGGATAACACAATCTGCCCACCCGCGGAGTCTCCGGCGAGAACGGTGTGGCCGTGCGTCTGGATGGATTTCACCAACATGTCGGTGACGCCGTCGACGACCGCCTGCGCCGTTCCGAACGGAATCAAGGGGTAGATGACGACCTGAACGGAGGTGCCCGCTTCCGCAGCAATCTGAGCAGCGAGCTGCCAATGCTGCAGCGAGATCTCGTTCACCCATCCGCCACCGTGCACGTAGACAACAGCGCCCCGAGCGGGTGCGTCGCGCGGCGCGACCGTGTACACGGGCCATCCCGCTGAGTTTCGTGCCGCCGAGATCACGACGTCTGCCCTGAGCCGTCTCGGCGGCCCAAATCGTGCGGGACGGAAGGTGCGCTCGCGGAGGCGGCTGCGGCCTCCGGCCTCCGTGAGAAAGGCAGCGTTCGCTCGTGTTGCTCGGAGAAAGGTCTCAACGAGGCGGTCGGGCAGGATCATGCGTCAGGGTACCGCGCGTCGATGGGAGAGTCACCGGTTCAGCGATTGAGTCACTTTGAGCGCACCTGAACGTCGGCGTCCTCGAAACCAAGATGGTCGTAAAAACCCAGCACTGCGGCATTGCCGGCGCGGATCATGAGCTGAACTTTCACCGTGCCGCGTTCGCGCAGCCAACTTTCGGCCGTGCCCATCAGCTGCTCACCATCAAAGGTGCCGAGCACCGTAGCTGTATCGCCATCCAGCGCATGCTGCAGATCGACCTCCGGTGGGTTCCACGGCCGAGTCAGTCCGGCTCGGCCCCATAAGGCAACTGCCGCCGAAACATCCGCTGAGGTTAGGTCTCGAATCTGCACAGGATTCAGCATGTCAGAGCCGAATACCGTCAAGCGAGAACGCCCACCGGTGCGAAGGTACTGCCCAAGATCTGTTTCGGATCTGCGTGCAGGGTACCCGACAGCACTTCGGCATAAATTCGACGAAAGTCGATACTCCATTTAAGATCGCCGTTGTCGAGATCGGTCAGGCTGGGTTGTTCGCCATGAAAACCCCCTGCGACTCCGGGGCCCGCAAGGAATACCGGGCCAGCGGTGCCGTGGTCGGTTCCGTCGGAAGCATTTGCCTTCACTCGCCGCCCGAATTCTGAGTAGACCATCACCACGACATCGCGACCGTGAGGCGAAGTGGATACGGCCGACAAGAAGCTCGACAGCGCGGTATCGAGCAGCCCGAGTTGCTTCTCCTGTGTGCCCTTTTCATCGGCATGGGTATCGAATCCTCCCAGGCTGGCTGTGTAGACCTTGGTGGGCACTCCGGCTTTGATGCAGCGGGCTACGAGGTCGAGCTGGCCCGCCAGATCGCTCCGGCTGGCATGGGCAGTGTTCGTAGTGGTGTGGCCGCTTGGTGGCGCTTCGCCGCCGATCACATCCTGAAAGGTCTTCGTGACGGTGCGTTCGGAGCAGTAGGACTGGGCGACCGTGAGTTGAACGTCGGTATCGGTCGTGTCTGTTTTGCCCAGACCGGTGAGCGCAGTACTGATGCCTGCACCGAACGGCTTACTCGCGCCGGGAATGAGAGCTGCGGCAGCATTTTTTGCGCCGACGGCCATCGGGGGCAGCACCGAACCGATGTTGACGGCCCGGATGGGCTCATCGCCGTTGGCGTCGAGCCAGCGACCAATCCAACCGGTGTTGACGGGAGTGGCCGGTGACGCTGTTTGCCAAATGTCCATAGACCGAAAATGACTGTGGTCAGGCTTCGGGTAGTCGACTCCGCGCACGATCGCGAGCTGGTTTTTCTTCCACAGTTTTTCCATGCCTTTGAGCGCCGGGTTCAGTCCGAGCTTGTCATCGAGGCGCAGTACTTGGTCGGGCGTGTAAGCGAAGTCGGGGCGAGCATCGTGGTAGGCCGAATCTGCGTATGGGATGACGGTGTTGATGCCGTCATTGCCGCCATAGAGGGTGACGATGACAAGGATTTTCGAGCCGGCTGCGAGGGGCGCAGTCGCTGCGCTGCGACTCAGGGACTCCCAGGTCACGATGGTGCCGGCGCTCAGAGCTACTGCAGCGGCACCCGAAGCGATCAGGAATTGACGCCGGGTAAACGGGTCCTTCTTCACATCGACCTTCTTTCGTTCAGAACCGCGCCTTAGTTGGTCAGGTACTCGCTGGTGTTCAGAGCGAGGGCGACCAGGGTGCGGGGGGTGGCCACTGCATCCGCAAGAACCGCTCTGCTGCGCGTGGACCACGAGCCGATGCCCAAGAGATAGCCGACG